>JANNCA010000033.1:0-15003 GCA_031386075.1 Oligoflexia bacterium | reverse complement strand
GACATGCTCATCGCAGCTCAATTTAGAAAACATCGATAAATTAAGAATACTTTGCCAAAAAAAATGCATCATAGTAACCATCAATCCTTTCAAATCCCAAATAAAAAAATACTTTAATATTTCAGAGATGAGAAGGATCAGCCTATTTTTGAAAATTTTTTCCTGTAAAAATCGACCCGCAATTTAAAGACTTTGATCTCCCGCATGAAACTATTTCCTCGAACACACTCTCCTTTATTTTGTTTCAATTAGAATTGCCCGATTGTCTTGAATTATTTTTTGAATTGTGTTGAATAGGCAGCGGTAAAGAGAAAGCCTGAAGCTCAGAGGGGAGAAATGAATCATGAGAGTCTTTGTGACGGGTGGTAACGGTTTTCTAGGATCGAGCACAGTAAAAGAACTCAGGCGAAAAGGCTACAAAGTCAGATGTTTATTGCGAAAAGAAAGTGCGATCGAACGAATTCAACGCTGTAAGTTCGAAACCCATATCGGTGACATTCGAGATCTGGAATCTCTCAGAGAAGGAATGCAAGGATGTGATGCAGTCATCCACCTAGCCTGCATTTCTTCTTGGCAGCAAATTCGAGAAAATGAAGAACAACTTGACTCTATCGTCGTAGGTGGCACTGAAAATGTACTTCGAGCTGCAAAAGCTAACGGTAACTTGCGAACCGTTCACGTTTCCTCTTCTGCAGCGATAAACGCAAGCAAAAAGCCGTTTATTTTCGATGAAACTTCACCTTACACTCTTCAGAGTTCAACGCTAAAATACAGTCTCGCTAAACATAAAGCTGAAGAAATTGTCACAAACTACGTCATCAACCTAGGCTCCGATGCTCTCATGGTCAATCCCTGTGAAGTTTATGGACCTAATGACACCGGAATGGTCACTGCCGGCAATATATTAGAAATTCTGAAAAATGGGGCTCCTATCGCCTGTGCAGGAGGTACGGCCATTGCCCACGTAGATGATGTCGCTCGAGGTATCGTTTTAGCTCTCGAAAAGGGGCGCACCGGAGAACGCTATATTCTGGGAGGAGAAAACTTAACCATTACTGAATTAACCCAGTTAGTTCGACGTTTTGCTGGAAAAAGTGACCATGTGATCACTCTACCCAACTCAGTATTACTCCCCTTCAGTTATCTGATGCGAATCCTCAGACTCCCCCCTCCCATTCCTGCCGACGTTTTATCCTATGCAACACTCTATTGGTTCATGGACTCGACTAAGGCTAAACGCGAGTTAGGCTACTCATGGAGATCTGCAAACCAGACAATTCAAATTGTCTTCCAGTGGCTTTTAAAAACAAAACGCTTTGCCTAAGAAAGAGAGCACCTAGTATGGTTCACAATTCCATAAGATATGGTGGAGGACGCTTCGACTTTAGAACCCTTTACATTCAGATTTGTTGTCGCCTTCAGAAAAAAAAAGCGATGATCTACAAATCAAATCCGGCCGATTGTGCTAAAATTTTAAACACCTCTTCTGTTAAGGGAACTTTTTTAGAACAGATCTTCGCTACACCCGCATGGCACCCCATTTTTTCAATCGAATCAACAGATGGCGATACATGGAAAAACCTCATAAGAAAATTTAAATTCATCTCTCAAGAAATTAAATGGCAAGAAAAAATCTCCCCTTTAACCAAAAAACATCTCGAAGAAGTTATTAAAAAAAATAGAACAAACTGTAAATTTAAAGTTGATTCAGAAACTATTTCTCGCCTATGTCTCAAAATTCTTTACGAGGTTATATTTGAGACCCCCATCCAAACAGATGACGAAGATGTTTTTTATCAAGCATCTATTGAATGGCGCAAGGAACTCGCAATTAAAGGTCAAGGATCGACATCAGTCAAATTAGATTTTTGGAATAGACTCGGAAAAATAGTTAAAGAGTCAAAGTTTTCAGATCATTTCGAAAACAAAAAAGACAGAGACACTTTACTATCTACCTTCGCTCAACCGTTTTTAATATCACCTCAAATTAATGTCAGTGATATTTTTGTAGCGGTCTTTTATTTTTTGCGTTCTGATCCAGAAATCTTCAGCCAAGCCCTCCATTCAGCTCAAAATGGAAAAAAGTCTTATCTCAATGGAATTATTCTCGAATCCATCAGACTTCGACATCCCTTTCCTGTTTTAGAGCGGGAGGATCCCAAAGATCCTCACATTCAATACTTTATTTTTCTAGACCAGTTTCAGCAAGACAAGATATTTGATCCCAATCGATGGACCCAGAATTCTAGCCAAAATCCTTACCATTCTTTGCCATTCGGAACCGGACCTAGAATGTGCGCCGGAAAACCCATAGCCATGGAACTTTTGACCGAGCTGCTTCAAGCCATTTTAATCCATTTTCCGGAAGAACAGATACGACCCGATTTGGGTCATCTTTATAGTGGCAGGAATAATGACCGGGGGCAATCTTGGACCGAGACACTCTATCAAATGAGGATGTTTTCAAAAGGCCTTCGTGAAAGCTATCGACTTGGAAAAAACAATAATCGAACGGCCAAAAAATCTGGATGCCCATTTAGGTCTTTGCTTGGCAGCTAACATGATTGCCTTGTGAGGCTTCTCATCGATCGGAAAATCACCGTCTCGAGAGATTCATCAGGTCGAAGCCTCTGGGAAATCACGATCTTGCCCGTGCAGATTTTTTACGAGAAACTTTAGAACGACGAAATTATTGAATGAAGGCTTTGCTCTTGAGAGGTTCACGTTGAACAGCTCGATTCATGCTTTGAAAAGCTAAATATAAACCTAATCGCCTCGGTAAAATTCTCGGTAAAAAACAGACTAGCTTATTCATAAACCCAGGAACATAGACTGTTTTTCCACCGAGCATGGCATGAAGTGACTTTCGTACCACTTTTTCAGAAGTCATCATAAACAAGTGACCAGCCGAAGTGAGTTTTTGCCCGGATTGCTGCAAGAATTCAGTATAAGTCCCACCCGGACAAGTACACGAAACTGAGATATTTGTCTTCTTGAGTTCAAATCTAAGAGTCTCTAAAAAGTAACGCAAGTAACCCTTAGTTCCTGAGTACACGGTAAAATAACCCGTGGGCTGAAATGCAGAAATAGATGCAACGTGAGTCACATAACTTTTTTTACCATGGGCCAGCATATGCTCGACATATCGATAGGTGAGTTCAGTCGGAATGACTGAATTCAGCCGAAGCGTAGAAAGGTGTTCCTCTAAAGAAAAATCAGTAAAAGATCCATATTTTCCAATTCCTGCATTGCTCACTAATAGGGTCACCTGCCCACCGTTTGTAACAGAAAAATCGAAAAGTTTCTTTGCAGCAGAAGGTTGTAATAAGTCCAATTCGAGACAATCCACCTTAACTGAATGTCGCGACTGAAGTTCAAGAGCGAGTTGTTCAAGTCGATCTAACCTTCTCGCTACGATCACCAAATCACATCCCATTGCTGCAAGCTGTCGGGCATACTCTTGCCCAATTCCACTGGATGCCCCAGTTACGACTGCCCGATGTCCTTGGAGAAATTTCATTCATGCTCCTCATTCAACTTAATTTCTTTTTAATTCTAAGGTGTACCTTTAATTTGGATGCCAAGGCAAATCATTTGAGCTAAAGAGGGGAACCAGAACTTGCAACAGCCCCTAGGGAGGGCCTTAAATTCATGTCAATCTACGAAATTTCAGTCACTACAATCGACGGAAAAGAAAAAAAAATAGCTGACTTCAAAGGAAGCGTCTTACTCATTGTGAATGTAGCAAGTCAATGTGGATTCACTGATCAATACCAAGGACTAGAGGATCTATACAAAAAATATTCTGAAAACGGCCTCGTAGTTTTGGGATTTCCATGCAATCAATTTGGAAATCAAGAACCAGGAAATGAGGGGCAAATTCAAGAATTTTGCCAACTACGATTTGGTGTAAGTTTTCCGATGTTTGCAAAAGTACTTGTTAACGGCCCAGAAGCCCATCCTCTCTATTTATTCTTAAAAAAGCAACAAAAAGGAATTTTAGGCACTGAGGGTATTAAGTGGAATTTTACAAAATTCTTAGTCGATCGAAACGGCACAGTGGTTGGGCGATATGGACCCCAAGTACGGCCTCAATCATTCGAAAAAGACATACAGACCTTAATCTAGCCTAAATTTTCAGAACCCAGGCCAGACCAAACAAGAACTATAAAAATTACCTCAATCAGAGCCAATTTGCGCCCATCCCATGGCCCCATCTCCAGAATCTAGTAAACTATTTTAGCTGTTTTTGTATGGCGTAACTCTTGCTTATGACGTCCTTGCGCCTTCACTTTGGGGCGTGAGGGAAACTGGGGAAACGAATAGGGGGGCTTCATGAAGCAAGAGATACAAAAATCTCGTGTTCTGGTATTTTTCGCGGCCGGACTCATATTAACAACAGCAGGGGGATGCTCACAATCAGGTAAGAGCGAAGTTGCTCAATCGGCTCAAAACCGGATTGAAGGAGGTGATCCTACTTTACTTCGTAGGATTGGAGATTCTCAACATTCTTTTGTAGTCATGGGACACTCTACATTTAAGGCCAAAGTATCTTCTGGAGAAATCGACCCGACTCATTCATTGAAAGCTATAAGAACTCTCAACGGAATGAGTGACATCAGTGAGAATCCAGATCCAGCTGCACCGAATTTAGGCAACTCAGACGGTACCCCAATTACTTCAAACTCCCTTATTTTTGGACTTCCGTTTAACCTTCTAAAAAAACCGATGATTTTTGGATCTGTCATTACCCAAGTCGAAGACCCCAATAACCTCAACCTAGGTAATTTAAAATTAGCAGATATTCCTTCATTTCAAGTCAAGCTTAAACTGAATAAAAATCAAAACCATTCTTTTATGGTGTCAATTTTAGACTGCGGGCAAGACTGCTCTCACTCCACCTCTACCGACCCACTCCTAGAACTTCCGGTACAAGGTCTCGACTTATTCCAGCGACTGGTCTTTGTCGACCTTTCCGCTCTCGGGACAGCCCTGGATTTGACAGCCATTCGAAAAGGAGATCCGTTTTTAACCCAATTCAAATCAAAATCCAGCCAAACTGCAAGATTTGACTATACAAATGGAACTCTAGTATTCGATGTAGTGACCCAATTAGAGAACCAAAACCCTAACCTCTCACCTGAAGACAAAAAAGAAGCTTCCATCACCAATCGTTGGTTCCTTAAAACAGAATCTCCCTTCAATCAGTCTTTTAACAGCAGGCCCGCGGCACCTGGCGTTGGATTTTTTATGACAGAAAAAAGTCCATCTCCGCTTATCGAGCGATGGGACTTTGACAAAAAGAAAGCAAGGGAAGGGATTAAATACTACTTAAAACATGTACCAGCGCAATTTCAGGAAAGTTTTGCAAGTTCATTTGATGAATGGAATTCACAGTTACTTCCAATCGTAGGAAAAAAAATATTTGACTACGAATTTATTCCTGAAAATGATCCAAGAAATGAACTATTAGTCACAGGTGACGTTCGATACAATATAGTCGAATGGGACCTCATTAACAAAGCGAGCTATGGCGGCCTTGGACCCTCTATCGCGAACCAGTACTCTGGAGAGATATTTCATGCAAACGTACTCATTCAAGGCCCAAGGATCATCGAACTGTACACAAAATGGTTCAATATAAATAAGGCTGCAGATGGACTTCGCTTAGAGGGGCGAAGTAATGAAGCAGATAAACTCATTTCTACTGCTATTTTAGAATTGAGTTCTAAAAAACAACCCTCAAACAAAGCGGTCTTTAACCTTAATTTTGGAAAAAACATTCAAGTTCGAGTCCGATCTCAAGATCCAGCGTTAGAAGACCCACTCCAGGCAAAAGAAGGCTTTGACCCAATCCCAGTTGGATATACCTACGATTCATATATGAATGGATATTTTCATGACATGCTCACTCACGAATTAGGCCATAATATAGGCCTCAGACATAATTTTAAAGGGAGTCTGGGGGCTTCAAACAGTCAGGATAGGTCCATTAAAGTATCTAGATCAGTTATGGAATACCTCGGAAGAGGCTACCGACAATTAGACCACGTAGGAGCTTATGATCTCATGGCGATTTCCTATGGCTATAGTGGAATTCAACCCGATCATACGGATTGGTTTTGTACTGACGAAGATGCAGCAAATCTAAATGACCCAACAAAATCTGCTGAGTGTACTCCCAATGATGCCACAGACGATCCAGTTACCCACTATCAAGCTCAGTTGTCTCGGGCAATAGATCTGCTATTGGCCAAGGGCGAGACAGAATCTCCAGACTGGACCGTTAGTAGTATGAACGATCAGCTCACAACCACACTAAATGGTCTGGGAGCTTACGCAGTAAGCGCTGAACATACCTCTTCCAATTGGATTAACTTTTTCAATAAACCAGGAAGACCAATTGAATTTTCAAAGGTCAAAGACTATATTTTAATAAAAATAAAAGACATTATTTGCGACAAAAACTATAATTTAGAAATCGAATTAAAATCATCAGACTCTGGAAAAGCAAAGGCCAGAGATAATCTTAGTGATTTAATGCTAAAAACATCGGAAATCCTGAAAGTAGTTTATTCTTCTGAAGACTTGAAGTGTTCTGTAAATTAGTACTTGTACTGTAATAAATTTTAAAGGAGAGAACCTTGCAAGGGGATCTCTCCTTTTTTTTATTGACAGAATTGACGCACTCCCATAAGTCACCTGCTAATTGGGGACCTCAATAGGTCCTTTTAATGATCAATGATTTTGTAAAAAAAGGGGGAGCTTCGAATGTCAACTGATAGAAGTAAATTAGGAATAGCTGGACTTATTTTTTCGACTATGGCCTTGCCTGCCAATGCCGATACACTAGTTGAAAAACTCCAAATGTTCCGAAATTACACTTTAGATTTCATGACAAATCAAAAAAGCGTTCAGAAATTTGAACTTCAATATCAAATAGAAAAAGATAAAATGGGTCGCACGATTTCTGAAAAAATAATTTCAGAAACTCCTATTCCCATTAACCCTCGCAGAGGCAACAGCAAATTCTTACCCGAAGACATTAAAAGCGGCGACTTCGTCCTCCAAAAGAATGCCTATCACGAAGGTGTTCAAAAAACTGCTGAAAATCTAGAACATTGGAGGGAGACCCTACATCACCGTGGCCGGGCTCAAATCGATAACACGGTAGATAACCCAGCAACTCTTGTAGAAAAAGGCCTAGTACTCACCCATTTAGAACAAATGGAGAGCTTTAAAGGCAAAAGTTACACCTCTGCTTCACTTCAAGAATCGCCCTGGTCGGGAGACTATTGGGCTATCTATGCAGGAGTGATAGCAAAACGCTATAACGATCCAGAATTCAAGAAAATCGCTTCTAACAATGACTGGTCGTCAGTCAAAGCTTACATTGAAACACAAAACAATAAACAGGATGCATTCAACTCATCCTCAATTCACCTTCTTTCTCCAGCTGAAAAATATGACCTCTTGATTGGCGACAAAAACATGAGCCTCACAAAGGCGATGCTTAACGAAGGTCAGAAGTACTTTAGCGAAAACCAAAAGGTAGCAACCTGGATGGGCATTTGCCATGGCTGGGCACCGGCTTCCTTCATGGAAATGCGTCCCAGTCACGATGTCGAAGTCATGGCAGCTGACGGAACTACAAAAATTACCTTTTATCCCTCTGACATCAAAGCGCTTGCTTCGCTCCTCTGGGCTCAAACCAAAACGCCCTCAAACTTTATTGGGACTCGGTGCAATACAAAGGATCCTCAAATGGACGAAAACGGTCGAGTCATTGATCCGTCTTGCTTCGATACCAATCCAGGCACTTGGCATTTGGCCGTAGTCAACCAACTCGGTTACTATGGAAAAAGTTTTGTTCTCGATGCTACTTTTGACTATGAAGTCTGGAATCAGCCCGCGTACTCCTACGAGTACAGCTACTTTAATCCTAGCACGGGAACTCCCGTCGCCACCCTGGCAGAGGCGAAAGTAAAAACTAGCTACTCACTCGGGGGAGATGGGCAAGAACATCAGACGTTCACAGGTGATAAATTCACCAAATACAGAAGTAAGAATGCAAAAGAGATCGTAGGAATAGCGATGAAGTTCATTTATATCGCTGAAACTGCCCCTTCAACGGCTCAAAAGGATTCCCAAAGTCTAGATCGAAGGGTGGCAGTCAATTATCTATATGACCTTGAACTCGACGAAAATGGTAAAATTATTGGTGGAGAATGGTACCAGAAGCAACACCCTGACTTTCTTTGGAGTCCTCCTGAGAACACAAAAGCTCTATCAAGAGGTGATAGCGCCCTCTCCGCACCTGGATATGAAGATCATTCACATTGGAAAAAACGACATGCACAACCTGCACCCCATGCTTGGATCCAAGCAGCCAAAGATGAAAGCTCTCCAGTCGGACAGCCTTTAGCGAGAATAGTCAAAGAACTGATTCAGAAATCAAATCAGGTTGACATCGACTTAGGGATGCTTGGGAAAAGACACTGGAATACTCCTTCGTCCGGCCAAAAAGAAAGATATTAACCATCCACTCTGGGTCGGGTCCTGTTGACTCCGAAAACAAGAATCTAAAGTCCCAACAGGTCCCGACTTCGAGCTGACAAAAGCCCTAAAGTTAAGTTAATTTCAATTTTTATCTGGAATTTTTACTTTTCGATGAGACATATGTTCCAGATAAGTAATTAAATCATTCAATTCTAAATCTGAAAGTTGTTCCTTTGGAAATCCATGCATTTTAGAAAGCGGCCAAACTCGGAGAGCCTGGGGATTCCTAATCACTGTTTTTAGTGCCAACGGTGTCAGGTATTCAACTGGATTCATCGGCACATTCAAGTCTGGCCCTAGTTTAGATTCGCCTTGAAGGTTCATTGTATGACACATAAAACAGTCCCGCATAAAAACTTGAAACCCACGTTTCGATACATGATTTTCAGGTAAACCTGCTGCCGGCAAAATTTGAGGATAAGACTCACCCACCGACTTTTTGACCTCAAATCTGGTCAATTGATAGGGCCACTCTTCCCTAGCAATTTTTGAAAGTTTAGGCTGTGTCCATACTAGATAAAAAGGACCTGCCGTCTTCAAATCAGTTGGCGGATTCAACGGTGGCCACTTTTTTACCTCGGGTTCAATCGCAATATAAGGAATGGAACGATCCCTTGCACCACTCAATAATTTATTTGGCGATATCGGAGCTGAAAAACCATCCACACATTGATATTGAAGAACAGCACCCTGAGGTAGCGTAATACCCTTTAAAAGGGCCATGAGCGGCACCGCCGAATAGATCATCGTCCGACCCGGATACGCGGGGTCATCCTCAATTTCAAGCTGAATCCTATCCTTTCTCAATAGAAGTTCGGACCTTTTATAGCTCCAGCTCATATCTGAAGATTTAAATGTAAGGGACGGCTCGGGTAAACGAAGATCAGGAGAGTGATTCTCTTGAGCGTGGCTGAGAATCATTTTAGGTAAAAAAATTGCTGAAAATAGAAAAACAAAAATGAAACCTATATCTAGTCTCACTCGCCCCCCTCCATTTTTGAACAAAGCTTACCCTAAAGTAGAACTCTCATTCAGGGCACTGTGATGATACCCGTAGAACACATAAACAAGAACCCCTAAAAATGTAGCTGTCAAGTAAGGAACCCAGTTTTCAGGCAAAAGCTGGGCAAAGAGAAAAATACATAAAATCATCGAAATCGATGAAACTAAATAAACAGCTGGGCACCTAAAAGGTCGATTTTCGTCCGGCTTTTGATAACGCATAATCATGACCGCCATAGACACAAAACTAAATACGGCTAAGGTAGCCATACTACTCAATTGACCTAGAGTGGACACCGGGACAAATCCTGTGATCAGCATCATACAAAACCCCGCAAACAAAACACCCCTATGTGGACTCGAAAACTTTCGGTGAATTTTCGTAAAGTACGAGGGAACCAGACCATCTCGAGCCATCACAAGCAATAGCCTGGATTGACCATAAATTTGAGTCAAAATGACTGTAGTCATACCAGCTATAGCACCGACGGCTACGACCTTAGCTCCAATACTAATTCCATTCTCACGAAGGGCATAGGCCATAGGTTCTGCAAGATTAAGGGAGGTGTAGGGCACAATGGATGTCAAGACACCTGCTACCAAGATATAGAGAATAGCTGATCCGATCAGGGAACCAATGATACCAATGGGAAGATCTCTATTAGGATTTTTACACTCTTCGGCGGCCAAACATAAAGTATCAAAACCCGCGTAGGCCATAAAAATAAAGCCGGCCCCTGCTGCAATACCAAAAAAACCGTGAGGGGAAAAAACAGCCCAATGAGCCGAATTCACATGGGGAGCAGCGGAAATTAAAAACAATGCTATTGCACCCAATTTGACAGCGACCAAAACACCATTGAGCTGAGCTGCCTCTTTAGTTCCCCGCACGAGAAGTAAAGTGAGCACAGCAATAATAAAAATAGCAGGCAGATTAATCCAACCCCCCTCTGACGGAATCTTCGTCAGCTTTTCGGGCAGTGACAACCCCATGCTATTCATGATGCCAACAATATATCCGGACCACCCAGCAGCTACCGTTGCACCTCCAAAGGTGAAAACCATGAGAACAGTCCAACCCACAATACCTGCCGCGATCTCACCTAAAGCAACGTAAACATAAGTGTAGGCACCTCCAGAAACCGGCAACATAGCAGCCAGCTCTGAGTAGGCTAAAGCAGTAAAAATACAGGCAACTCCACCCACCAAGAAAGATACCGTAATAGCGGGTCCAGCATATTTAGCAGCAGCGAGCCCTGTCAGGACAAAAATGCCTGTTCCAATAATTGCGCCCAGTCCAAGCATCACAAGATCAAAAGCCCCTAAATTCTTCTTTAATCCTGTATTCCCGGCACTTCTTTTTACTTCACTTAGACTTTTTCTACGAAAAATAATCATAAATTAGGGTCTATCCTTTACTTTATAGAATGAAATTTATTTTTGATTCAACTCAATACCCTCTGAACGGGCTATCACGGCGGTGGCTAAACAATTCCCTAAGAGATTAATCGCAGACCGACCCATATCCATAAATGCATCGACTCCTAAAATCAAAGCAACTCCTTCGAGGGGGAGGCCAAATGCAGTTAAAGTGCCAGAAAGAACCACTATAGTTGATCTCGGAACAGCTGCAACTCCCTTAGTCGTCAACATAAGAGTCAACATGATTAAAAGCTGCTGATCCAAAGGAAGCTGAATACCTGCAACTTGTGCAACAAACACTGCAGCCAACGACAAATAAAGCGTGGATCCATCTAAATTAAAACTATACCCCATAGGCAACACAAAGCTCGCTACCCTCTTCGGAACACCAAATGCCTCCATACGTTCAAGTGCCATTGGATAAGCAGACTCACTTGAAGTCGTCGCAAATGCCCAAATAACTGGATCTTTCACATGTTTTATAAATGAAAGAACAGGGATTTTAAAAAGTTTGCAGACGGGAAGGAGAACTACCAAGACAAATAATGCCAAAGCAAAATAAAGTGTTCCCACTAACTTCAAGAGTGGAACGATGACTTGCCAGCCATTTTCAGAGACTGCTGACGCCAATGCAGAGCACACCCCAAGCGGGGCTAAGTACATAATATAACTAATAAACTTAAACATAATTTCGGCAAGAGATTCACAGAAGGTTAAGATCGGCCTAGCCTTCTCCCCAATCGCAAGCACCGCAAACGCAAACAAGGTAGAAAACATAACAATTTGAAGAACATCACCACGCACCACTGCATCAGCAAAATTACTAGGTAAAAGATGTTCTACAAAAGAATGATAGCTAATTTTCGGGGTAGCTAAACTCAAAAGGCCATCAGTCTTGATTCCACTAATTTGAACCCCTGCCCCTGGCTGAAGAAGATTAACAACAAACAGGCCCACAGTGAGGGCTAAGGTAGTAATTACCTCAAAATAAATGAAAGTTCTTACCCCCATGACTCCTAACTGTTTAAAACTGCCAGCTGAGGCTATCCCAGTAACAATTGTAGAAAAAATTAAAGGGGCGATTACACATTTGACCCCATGAAGAAATAAACCTTGAAAAGGCTTGATGACTGGAACCCAAGTCGGAGTCACAATTCCAAATACAAGACCAAAAAATAGCCCAAGGAAAATCCATGTTGTCAAGTTATTTAATTTCGCAAAAGATGCAGCTTTCCTTGATTTTTTAGTTTTGATCATGCAGTGCAGTATATGTGATTTCAAGGGGGGAAGCAAACTTTAATCCCTAAGGCGAGAAGTCTAGAATTACACTCACTTATTGTGGATTTATCCAAGAAGGGTTCGCTGATTAAATAAAATGGCAAACTTATATTTAATCCTAAAATGTGTGCATATTTTAGGAGTGATCAGTTGGATGGCAGGACTCTTGTATTATTTTAGACTCTTCGTCTATCATTTTGATTTTGGAAAAAAAAACGAATCCATTCATTCACTTTTATCCATTATGGAAAAAAGACTTTACCAATACATTACGCTTCCAGCTATGGTAGTTTCAATTTTTTCTGGTTTATTCATAACCTACTTAAACTCAATGCTACTTTTAGAAAAATGGTTCCAAGTCAAACTAATCGCTGGCCTTCTCATGACCGGATTCACTCTTTATGGCGCTATTCCACTCAAGCGATTTCGAGTCAAACGATTCCAAAATTACTCGAGCTTTGGCCTGAGAGTAGCAAATGAAATACCGACTTTACTTATGATTATTATCGTGATCATGGTCATAGTTCGACCCTTTTAAATCGGATCCCGCGCACGAAAGCATTTTCTTGAACACTAGACTAGCGGCACCCCACAGAAAGGGAAATTTAGATATATCCTTTGGCATGTCGCCAGCTCCATGAAGAGTTGTCATTCTCTTCGCTTAAGTCTATCAGGCCCCCTGCCTGAAGCTTGATTACTCGTCCACGCCATGTCACTTGACTCCCAGAAGCGACACAAAGCCACAAGGGCAAATGAAGCGCTTCCCTCGCCAACCAAATCAACGGAGTTAAAAAACTAACTTTTACATTTATGCTTTTCATCATAGCAAGATCGCAGACCAACCACAAAACCATATGCAAACAGAAAACTCTTCCAGGCGATAAATGATAGAGACGATCACAGGCCCATGCTCCCAGGACCCCTGAAAGAACAGAACCCAAATACGGTTCTAAAATAAACCCGATAGGTTCTTGAGACTTACGGATTCTTCCCCACCTGACATTTCTTAACCAAAATGAACCAAAAGAAGAATTACCAATATGCTGAGGAATCGGATCGGTTGCCATGCGCACCTTAAGCCCCAAATAGTGCATAGCTGATCCAGCCACATGATCTTCTGCCAAGTACCGGGAAAGATTTGCGATCCCTCCAAAACGATTTGCAACCGAACGCCTAAAGAGCATTGACTTGCCCATGACACAGGGGTGATCTACAGCATGAGTCAAATGCATGCCCCGAGCGTAATAAGTATTAAGAAACATGGCCTCTAAGTGCCCGCCCACTCCGGATGGATTAATCCCCGACACGATTGAGGTAATCAGACCTACATCGGGGTTCAAATGCCCTGCAAGATTCGTGAGATAACAAGGGGAAACTCGAACATTACTATCACTAATGAGAAGGCAATCATATTTTGCCTCACCATATACCTGGATTAGATTATTTACTTTCGGATTAGGCCCGACTTGAATCTGGCCTAAAATCAACCTTGCAGATACCTGTGGGTAGCGAGCGATTAAATGGGTAACGAGCAAAACGGAAGGATCCTGAGGATCTGAAATTGAGAAGAGAAGTTCATATTGAGGATATTCAAGTAAAAAAAAACTCTCTAAATTTTGATCAAGCCCAGCATCCATTCCCTTGATCGGCTTGAGAATCGAAATCGGACAAAGACTCAAAAGCGAGCGATCAACGAAAACTCTACCCCGAGAGTGTCTCCGGGATAGCCAAGTCCCGTAAAGGGTCAGACAGATAGCCACTATCCAAATGACTAGGACGAATCCTGCTCCTAAGGTCATCATCTTCCTCCTGATAGTAAAATCTAAAGCTTAGATTTTGCCTGCGAATTGCTTCAAAAATGGCCTCAGGGTGCCGCTCACACTCAAAAACAGTTTTCCAGGAATTGATTTGATTTGGGTGATGAAGGTCACTACTAGCAATCTTTGGAAGACTTGACTTAAGTACTTCATCAAAAAGATAGGGGCCACTTGCAACCTCCCAAGCATCAAATTCTTCGGAAAGCTCCTCTTTTCGATCCCACAGATGATAAGTTTGTTTTTCTATTTTTCGAGTAGATACAGGGTGAGCTGCAATCGCTATTGCTCCTTGATTTCGAATAGCTCTTACAAGGCCTATAACATCTCCATCGGCTGGAAGGTACTCAGATATACCCAGCCCAAGAATGTGCGCTGAACGATGATTTAAAATTGAGTTTTTGCTCAGCTCATAACCTGGAATAAGAACCATTCTGTATTTAGACCAAGCCCGTTTAGCTTCTGACTTTAAGATCTCAATGTAAAGTGGAAAGGTAGCTCGTGTCAATGAATGACCGATGTAGTGACCGGCTTTACCTATAATGCTTTTTTCCTCACAAAGATGGTCCGTAATTGCGATCGCCCCAAAACCTTGTGTGCCATAAAAATCAACCAAGGCAGGGATTGTTAGTTTTCCATCACTAAATGTCGAATGAATATGCATATCAGCTATTAACATATTTGGATTATCGAATAATTTGACGCTTAAGAGTATTATGAATTTGTTAAGATTCTGTCACATTTATTCTTAAAAATCTTCAACATTAAAAAATGCAATGAAGAATATTTGTCTTGTGACTCTAAAGTTTAAATGAAATGCTTCGTCTTATTTTAAATATTGGATCCTTCATGTCAATTAACTATAAATATCGTAATTTTACTTTTGTGATTTTTATGTCAGCTCTAACAGAGCTGACCTTTTCTAGCC
>JANNCA010000205.1:0-2031 GCA_031386075.1 Oligoflexia bacterium | reverse complement strand
ATCACAGATTGCGTCAGCAACCCTTCCCCTTTGAAGGTAGGCATGCCATTCATTGACTGGCAGTTGAGAAGTGATCATGGTCGAGTGGTTCCCATACCGTTCTTCTAAGATGTCTAATAGATCGGTTCTTTGTTCTTCACTTAAAGGAGCCAATTGGAGAGTGCCAGTGAATCTTGCCGGTTCATTTTGCCTCACCTAAGAACCTTACCGAACTATAGTTGTCATCGAACTACCGGTGTGACTGCCACAGCTGTTAGCTGAGGTCACGGGCAAAGATTCATCTCCCCATGATATAACAGTTAGGTGCTGCGATCGCCAGGCATGCACCCTTCTATGCAGTGTCCTTTTATGCTTTATCGAAAACTGACCCGGAAAGTGCCCATCTAGTTTTTGAAGAATTGACTTAGCGGTCTGATTTGAATTTTCCTCCAGCCAGACTTCTACCAACGGCCATGCAAATTCAAACGGATCTTTTCGACTTCTCCACCATCGAGGCTTTCCATTTTTCTGATAAGGACGTTTTGTGGGCTTCCAGTGGCGGCCCATAACTTCCATTCGAGGTGTGCTTGCGGCAGCTTCAGAGTTTCGTTCTAACTCATTTACAGAGTTATTTATCTTTTCAGCAATTGAAATCTGACTTCCTTTGGATTGACTCCAAAGACTATCCTGGCATTGCCTCAGACTTTGCAGTAGGGCAACTGGATCATGCATTTCGTACTTACATCTCAGCCCATCTTTTATTGTTTCGGAGATAGAGGCTGCTGAGATTATTCGCTGATAAGGAGTTGTGGCAATGTCGTATTTTCTTCTCATTTTTGCTCCATTTCTAGTCTTGTGAAGTAGTTTTAGTGAGGGTTGAAAAAAATTGATATATAAACGTAAAACTTTGTATAAATCATTTAAGAAATTGAATGCCTCGACACCTACAAGTCGATCGTAACCGACATTTCGTCGTATGACTTGTCCATTTTTTTGCTCGATATAGCACTGATCATTTTTTTTATAAGGCCGTGATCTTGTGAATTTTATTGAGTGTATTCGACAATATTCTATTAAAGAATAATTTATAAACTCGCTGCCGTTATCCGAATCCACGCTCAGAAGCGGAAAGGGAAACTGTAGTCGGACTCTATCTAGTGCTAACAAAATACTGTCTTGATCTCGAGAAAACAAAGGGAGTGACTCAGTCCATCCTGTCGCAATATCAGTCAAGACAAAACTATACAAGAAGGCGCCCCCCATGCTTGTTCCACAATGAGCAACCAAATCAATTTCACAATGTCCAGGAGTGACATTTTCCCATTCTGTAAACGTCCGGATGGGGATTTGTTTTCTTATATCTGGTGAACGATGCTTGTACCTACGCTTACTTTGGTCTCCAATATCGCGAAGCGGGGAAAGATACCGATCTATAGTGGCAGGACTCATTCTCAGAAGATCACTTCGAACTGCCGGGGGTAGTTGAAGGTGTCCATGCTTCTCAAGTACCTCAGAAAATGTTGGGAGGAACGGAGCCAGTCGCTTTGAGCAAAGGCGATTTGAAGCTTCCCAGAGACTCACTAATGCCTTTCGAGTCTCTTCGGTATAGAGTTTCTTACGGCGACGGGACAGCCTTTCATTTAGGGGCTTGAGAGTGGTCCCCATGATCACGATAATGTGTTTGCGGTGAAGCCCTGTCAGCTCTCCCAGTTCGTTCAAAACTATTGACTTTCCTGCTCTTGTAGACTGTTTGTAGCGCTCCCGTGCATTTCTAAAGATCTCTTCGCGTGTATTGTAGCTCAACTTTGCCCTCATGCCTTTTTCTCCAACTTTCTTTAGTTGGGTTAGATTTTGAATGAATCGATAACTTAAGCAAAGTTAGATTTTAGGTGAGGCAATGCGCGTGATGAATCGTACCTCGTCTAAAGTACCGGTCTAAAAAATCTTACTCAAATCCCGTAGAGTTACATGTGAGTTAAACCATGAAATTCATTGGCCTGTGGGCTGATGCGATGACAAATAAGGGGATCGAGTATGGATCTTGTGATTTTG
>JANNCA010000187.1:0-3913 GCA_031386075.1 Oligoflexia bacterium | reverse complement strand
CCTCGTTGAGAACGGTGCCGCTTAATGACATCCGCTAGAATTGTGGTATAGGAATGCCCTAAGTGGGGGCGGGCATTGACATAGTAAAGCGGGGTTGTGATATAAGACCGTGGATCAAGCATAATGACAGAAACCTACCGGACAATGGCGTTGCAGGCAACCTTCATTCGCCTCACCCGCGAGAATTAGCTGATTTTTCGATTTACAATATCCTCAGCGATTGTAGCTCCACGTTCCATTTTACCACTGACTTTAGAAGCAACTGATTGTGCGGCTTCCTTGAGACTTCCTGGTAAAAATGGAGTTTGAAATCCAAATGCTTCAAGCCTTCGCTGAATTTCAAACCGGTTCCTCCAAACAAAAATTCCACCTAAAACTGACAATGCTAATAGAGCGCTTCTGGTATTTCGCATGGTGTCCTCCTATGGGTTGTACTTGAAGATCATCTACTGCAGATTGGATGCCCAAATTACATTTGGCTCTCTTTCTTGATCAGAATCACTGTACTTGCTTGGGGACCTTTTTCGCCCATTTCTTCCGCATACTTGACTACACTCCCCAGTTTGAGCTGATCGTAGTGGCCTTTTAAAACAGCGTTGCTGTGAAAGTAGAGTTCCCGATTGTCAGTAGTACGAATAAATCCGTATCCTCCATCTTCTTCTACGAGGTGGACCACATAGGCATGAGGTGAGGTACTTACGTGTTTTATGTCTTGTCTATGTTTTCGAACGTAGTCTTCTAATTTTCGTCTGGTTTCATCGAAAGCATCATGAATCGTGACCTTTAGATCTTTGTGGGCCTTGTGAGCTGACGGTTCCCGGTTAACGATGAGTTCAGCTCCTGGGAGACGCAGGTTGATGCGGACATGAAATAAGTTTCCTTGTCGATGGTGATTGTGAGGTTTTTCAACAATAATATGACAACTCATAATTTGATCCGAAAAATGTTCTAGCCAAGCTATTCGCTCGTGAAGATTTGACATGAGTGCTTCAGAGCGTTTGATCTTTCGAAAGGCAATTTGGGGAGGGATCTTCATATTGGATCCTCGTTCTTTTTTGGATGGCGCGTTAAATAAATCATTCAATTTGATAGAAAGAAGTTGCAACGTTCTTGCCGTTAGAATTTGGCTCTAACCCTGCATGCTTGTTCTATATGCCTTTAAAGGTGTCCCAGTATATGACTAACGGTGTTCGTACTATTGGAAAAACAATTCCCATCAAGACGGCTTGGAAACAAATGATAGATCATCGAGTTCGACACCTTCCAGTATTAGAAGCGGGTAAATTAGTAGGAATTATTTCAGACCGAGATATTCGGCAGATCATATTATTACAAGGGGCAGAAAATCAGACTGTGGCTGATGTCATGACGTCAGATCCCTTTTGTGTACTGCCGGATAGGAGTTTGGCAGAGGTTGCAGAAGAAATGGAAAAACATCACTTTGGATCGACTATTGTTCAAGAAAAAGATGGAAAATTGGTCGGGATCTTTACTTATGAAGACGGGATGCGGGCGTTGGCTGAATTGCTTCGGCTTCCTGCATCGCGAGGTCATGGCAAAGCCGCCTAAAATGCCGAAAGAAGTGACTTCATATTGAGTTTAAGTCAGGAATCGGTGGTGAGTCACCCGAGTCGGATCGCGTGAAAAAGTGTGAAAGGAGCAAAATTAAGCCAGGTCAGCATTGCCTGGATTGAGCAGCTCCAGTCCATTGAGGAGGAGAACGCCAAAGGCTTAATAAATGAAGTTGTCGGATTGTTTCTATTTCTCGGGGGAGCCGATCATAGAGTTTCTCAAAAAGCGTTTCATGAGAAAGTATTTCTTGTTTCCATTCCTCCCGATCAATCGAGGTTAATTCTAAAAATTTTTGAGGAGTCATTGACTCGAGTCCAGACCATTCAATATCTTGGTATCTTGGCGTCCACCCGATGGGGCTTTCAGCCGCAGAGGCTTTCCCGTGAACCCGATTGAGAATCCACTGAACTATACGAGCATTTTCTCCAAATCCGTTCCACATATTTTTACCTGCTGCGTCTTTTCGAAACCAGTTCACTCCAAATATTCGAGGAGGGTCAGTTAGGTTTTTTCCAATCTGAAGCCAGTGCATAAAATAGTCAGCCATATGGTAACCACAAAAGGGCAACATGGCAAAGGAGTCCCGTCGGACCCTCCCTATTTCGCCAGCAGCAGCAGCAGTGGTTTCAGAACCTATCGTGGCAGCTAAGTAGACCCCAAAACTCCAATTGAAGGATTCATAAACGAGTGGAATTGTAGTTGGCCTGCGGCCCCCAAATATCATTCCCTCAATAGGAACCCCTTCCGGATTATCCCAGTTTGAATCTAGGGAGGGGCATTGACTGATCGGAACAGTAAATCGAGCGTTTGGATGAGCAGCTTTTCTTCCACAGCCTGGAGTCCATTCCTTTCCTTGCCAATCCAGGAGAAAGGGAGGGGGAGTGTTGGTCATTTCTTCCCACCAAACGTCGTGATCGGGGGTAAGTGCAACATTGGTGAATATTGTGTTTTTTTTGATAGCCGCCATCGCATTGGGGTTAGACTCATAAGAAGTTCCTGGGGCAACCCCAAAGAGCCCCGCTTCGGCATTGATTGCATAAAGCCTTCCATCTTTACCAGGTTTCAGCCAAGCAATGTCATCTCCTATTGTTGTAATTTTCCAATTTCTCAATGACTGAGGAGGGATCATCATCGCAAAATTTGTTTTTCCACAGGCACTTGGAAAAGCAGCCGTAAGATAGGTTTTTTCGCCTTCCGGTGATTCGACCCCAAGGATGGCCATATGTTCTGCTAGCCAACCCTCGTCTCTTCCAATGACTGAAGCCAAACGTAGAGCGAGAGATTTTTTCCCTAAAAGTGCATTCCCTCCGTAGCCACTTCCGTAAGACCAAATTGAACGGTCCTCCGGAAAGTGAACAATATACTTTTTTTCGTTATTACAGGGCCAGGGCACGTCTTTCTGTTCATTTATAAGAGGCATTCCGACTGAGTGCAAGCAGGGGATGAATTCATTTGCCCCAAGAACATCCCAAATTCTTCGACCCATTCGTGCCATAATTTTCATACTCGCTGCAACGTAGGGACTATCTGTAAGTTCGATTCCAATTTTAGAAAATGAAGAACCTAGCGGTCCCATGGAAAACGGAATCACATAAAGTGTCCTTCCAATCATCGCTCCATCAAAAAGTTGAATGAGTCTGGTTTTCATTTCCTGAGGCTCGACCCAATTGTTAGTTGGACCTGCATCTTCTTTTTTCTGGCTGCAGACAAACGTAGACTCTTCCACTCGAGCTACGTCATTCGGATTAGACCAGGCCAAATAACTTTTCGGTCGCTTGGTGGGATTCAGTCTTTGAAGCATTCCTGATTTGACCATTTGATCACAAAGGGAATCGTACTCCTCCTCTGAGCCATCGCACCAGTAAACATCGCGTGGTTTACATAGAGAGTAAATTTCGTTGATCCAATGACGAGCTTTTATATGGGTGACATAGTCAGGAATTTTAAAAGTCATTTAATTTGCCCTTTTCGCCTTCGAATAGTACATGTTCAGAGAAGTTGAAACGTTTCAAAAAATATGCCTTGTTCCCTACCGTTTAAGAAATATAAAATATTTGAAAAGGTGCTTATGAATGAAGCGACTGCATACGAAGTGAACTTTGACGGAGTGATTGGACCCACGCATAATTATGCCGGCCTATCTTACGGAAATCGAGCTTCATTGACTCATCGGGCCTCAAGCTCAAATCCCCGAGAAGCTGCACTTCAAGGTCTGCGTAAAATGTGGCACCTAGCCGGGTTAGGTATAAAACAGGCCCTACTTCCACCTCAGGAACGGCCCGATATTTTATCTTTGAGGCGATTTGGATTCAGGGGGACAGATTTAGAAGTGATTCATCAG
>JANNCA010000361.1:0-16594 GCA_031386075.1 Oligoflexia bacterium | reverse complement strand
CACTCGGAGGCGAAAACTGGATTCATTGAAGTCATGACACATCTATTTGTTACAAAAGAGTTTCCTTCGAAGGGCACAAAACTCACTTACCTTCACTTTATTTTAAGATGTGGACAGATTCATTAAATCATCTTCAAACCGGCTCGAACATCCTCCATGGCCCGGCTCAAATCCTCATAGGGAGGGGAACACGCCTTCCGATGGCAAACGAGTAGACCCTCAACTTTTTGCGCTTGTCCAACGGTAGTCGGCTTCTGAAAAACATGAGGGTTCCGGGCCAGTTGAAAAGCCTCTCGTCCTGAAACAATCATTGGACCCACCAACTGAAGCAAACTGGCACAAAGAAGCTCACCATGGCCATGAGGGTTCTTCTGGGCCGATTGAAATAGCGCTGCCATTTGAGAGTCGACTTCCTGTAAATAAACTTCGCTTCGAGGTGATATTCCCATTTCTCCAAGGGCAGCCATACAGGTCAAAGCAACCGCGGCTCCCGAAGGAATTGCCTGATCATGAATCATTTTCGGCCTTTGAATCAGCCTCTCATGGTCATCACTCGTAAAATAATAAGACACTCCATCGGGGTCCTTGAAATGCTTCAATATCACTTCAATCCATCCTTCACATTTCTGAAGGTAGGGGCTCGCACTCTCTGAAGGTTCAGAAAATCGGGATAAGTCTAAGGCTGCCATAGCCATAAAGGCGTAATCATCCAAAAATGCAGGGCCCTTGGCTCGGCCTCCCGGAGTTCCTTGAGCATAGGCGCAATAAGAACCCATCAGTTGATCTCCCGCCGCATCAGTCGCATTTCCTCGTCCATTCGATTCGCTTGGTTTATTGAGTTTCGTAGATATAAAATCAAAGGCTTTTTCTGCTGCATTTTGAGCTTTTTCGGCAATGGCATGTCGATTCTTCAACCGAAAGGCTTGGGCAGCCCATACCAGCCCACTGATCATCAGTCCGTTCCATGCAACTAATATTTTATGATCCAAACCGGGGGCGATTCTTCGACCTCTGATTGCTAGAAGCTTCTGTCGGGCAGAGGACATTAAAACGCCGACCTGCTCAAGCGACAAGCCCATCGCTTTCTCAAGCTCTTCCCCGGAACTTACAACCTGGAGCACCGTTTTTCCATGCTCAAAGTTTCCCTGGTCCGTAACACCATAAAAAGCCACAAATACACTGAGCTCCTCCGGACTCAAGTACTCTTTCAACTCCTCAGAATCCCACGCAAAGAATTTACCCTCCTCCCCTTCCGAATCTGCATCTTGGGCTGTAAAAAAACCACCTTCGGGAGAAAGCATTTCACGCAACACGTACTCAGTCGTCTCTTCTAAAACAGTTAAAAATAGGTCACCCTGAATCTGGCTTTCTGATTGACCCGTCAAAAGAACTTCAGCATAGAGTTTCAGTAAAAGTGCATTGTCGTAAAGCATTTTTTCAAAATGAGGAATATTCCATTTTTCATCTACAGAATAACGATGGAATCCCCCTCCGAGTTGATCGTAGATCCCACCTTTTGCCATGCGAATTAGCGTAAGTAGAGTCGCTGCTTGGGCTTCGATATTTTGAAAAGCCAAGCCCGCTCTCCATAGAAATGTAAAGGTCATACAATTAGGAAACTTAGGCGCCCCTCCCATTCCCCCATTTTCAGAATCCACATGCTCCAAGAGGACAGCTACCGCCTGAATCAGGCTATTCGAACTCGGCTTGAGCCTCTCTCCCTCGACTGAAATAGATTGAAGCGAGCCAATCACTTCTGTGAGTTTTAAGGCGTTCATGAGAATTGAGGCTCGATCATTCTGATATGCATTTGCAAGTGCGGTCAGAACCCTCGAAAATCCTGGACGTCCAAACCGATCGTCGGGTGGAAAATAAGTCCCCCCAAAAAAAGGTCTCAAATCCGGAGTTAGAAATACGGTCAGTGGCCATCCCCCACTCCGAGTGAGTGCCTGAGCCACGTTTTGATAAATTTGATCAAGATCGGGTCTTTCCTCCCGATCGACTTTGATACTGACAAAATGATCATTCATGAGTTGGGCGATGGCTTCGTTTTCGAAGCTCTCATGCTCCATCACATGGCACCAGTGACAAGCTGAATATCCAATACTCAAAAGGATCGGTTTATTTTCAGACCTGGCCTGCTCCAACGCTTCTGACCCCCAGGGCTGCCAATGAACTGGATTATTTTTGTGTTGAAGAAGGTAAGGACTAGATTCATTGCCAAGTCGATTCATCATGATCCAGGGGTTATATCCCTAAGCTGAGAACTTTCAAACGCTTTATCCGATCACGCAGGTCAGCAGCCTTCTCAAATTGAAGCGCACGCGCTGCCTCTTTCATTTCATCCTGCATTTTGGCAATCATTTTCGACAAATCTTGAAGTGAAGTAAAATACTCTCCTGCCAAAGCTTGGACTTCCTGTCCCAAATCGGAAGAATCTAAAAAATCCAGACCCGACAATACCGGCCCTTGGGGTTCTGCAGCACTCCATAAACTCTTTCCATGCCCAGATCCGGCTCCTGTTCGAAGCACTTTCTTGGCTAACTGGGCCTTGTCTTTTTGCCTGCTGGAGCCCGTAGTCCTTAATTCGAGATCCTCCGCATCAAATGAATCCACCGAGGTAATCGGGGCGGCGATTGCCTTCTGAATCGTCCGTGGGGTAATTCCATTTTTCAAGTTATATTCACGTTGAATCTCGCGTCTTCTTGAAGTCTCATCCATGGCTTTGCGCATACTCTCAGTGATCTTGTCGGCATAGAGAATCACAGTGCCATCCACATTTCGAGCGGCTCTTCCAATCGTCTGAGTCAGTGAGCGGTAACTCCTCAAAAAGCCTTCTTTGTCAGCGTCCAAAATTCCAACCAATGAAACCTCTGGTAAATCGAGGCCTTCCCTCAATAAATTAATTCCGATAAGCACATCAAAAATCCCTAACCTCAAGTCTCGCAAAATATCAATCCTCTCGAGAGTATCAATATCGGAGTGTAAGTACTTCACTCGAATTCCCTGCCCCTGATAATAGCGAGCCAAATCTTCAGCTAACTTTTTTGTCAGAGTCGTCACTAAAACTCGTTCTTTTCTTTCCACTCTGATACGAATTTCGACCAAAAGATCATCTACCTGGGATGCAGCTCCGCGAACCTCGACCTTCGGGTCCAAGAGCCCCGTGGGTCGAATGACTTGCTCTACAAACTCTCCCCCTGTCAGCTTCATTTCATAATCCCCAGGCGTAGCCGAAACGTAAACGGTTCGATAGAGAAGCTTCTCCCATTCTTCAAAATTCAAGGGACGATTATCGAGCGCTGAGGGCATTCTGAATCCATGTTCAACCAAAGTCATTTTCCTCGCCCGATCCCCACGGTACATGCCACCGATCTGAGGTACAGAGACGTGACTCTCATCGACAATGAGGAGCCATTCTTTTGGAAAATATTCTAATAGTGTCGGTGGAGCTTCGCCTTGCGCCCTACCCGTCATATGCCGTGAGTAATTTTCGATCCCAGAACAAAACCCTAACTCTTCCATCATCTCTAAATCAAAAATTGTTTTCTGCTCTAAGCGTTGAGCTTCGACTAATTTTCCCAAAGAGTTTAACTCTTGAAGACGCTCTCTTAACTCGACTCGAATCGTCTCGATCGCTCGCTTTCTATTCTCAATGGAAGTGACATAATGACTTGCCGGGTAAATAGTAACTCGGAGAAGTTTTTGAACTTTAATCCCCCTGAGCGGATCGACCTCAGAAATCGATTCAATCTCATCGCCAAAAAACTCAATACGAATGGCACGCTCCTCCTCGTAAGCAGGAAAAATCTCAACGAGATCTCCTCGAACCCGAAAGGTTCCTCGGTGAAAATCTACGTCATTCCTTCGATATTGAATTTCAACAAGTTTTTTCAACACTTCCTGTCGCTTCGCCGGACGTCCTACCTCAAGATAGACGAGCAATCCCTCATAGGCTTCCGGGGACCCCAGACCGTAAATACAGGAAATTGATGAAACAATGATCACGTCATTTCGCTCTAGAAGGGAACGGGTAGCTGAATGACGAAGCTTATCAATTTCATCATTAATCTGAGAGTCCTTCTCAATATAAGTGTTTGTGGAAGGAATATAAGCTTCCGGCTGAAAATAATCATAGTAACTTACAAAATATTCCACAGCATTTTGAGGAAAAAACTCTCGGAACTCAGAAAAAAGTTGAGCCGCCAACGTCTTATTATGACTCAATACCAATGTAGGTAATCCCATTTGGGCTATAACATTGGCCATTGTGAAAGTTTTTCCAGAGCCGGTGACTCCTAATAAAACTTGGGAACTTTTCTGATTTCGAAGGCCTTCAACTAGCTTTTCAATAGCCTGAGGCTGATCTCCCGTCGGCTGAAAGGGAGTATGAAGGTCAAATTTCCTGAGTGAAAAAATTGGCATCCTTTTATCTATCCTGAATATCTCTTTTGTCACACGTCATAACGCGTTACACTTGTTTTTAGATAAAAAACTAAGTTACATTAAGGAAGTCAAGATGGCGACAGAATCTCTTCAACTAAAATATCCGGTGGTTCTCGTTCATGGCTTAGGTGCCCGAAGCACTTATGGGCCTATTGAATACTTTTATGGACTACCGGGCCTTTTGAAAAAATCGAAAAACCAAATTTTTATTGCCAATCTCACGGCCTGGCAAACCATACAACATCGGGCAGAACAGCTTCGAGATCAAATTAACCGGGCCTTTCCCGAAGGGAAAGTGAACCTCGTAGGCCATAGCATGGGAGGCCTGGATGCACGTTACCTCACCTCTCAACTGGACTTCTCTGAGCGGGTAGCCAGCATTACAACGATTGGCACCCCGCACCGAGGAACAAGCGCGGGAGACTTAGCTACGGGGCTATTGCCACGTTCAGCTTTTTCATTGGCTGACCGCATTCTTCAATTTTTGGATTCGAGCAGTGGCGCCCTCATGCAAATCACTCGACATTATTGCCTAGGTGAATTCGCGGCCTTAGCACCGAAGATGCCCAATGTAGGCTATTTTAGCGCCACCACTGCGATTGCGGAGCCTATCGTCAAAAATTCTTTGCCGATTTTTTGGCTTTCCCATGGTTTTCTGAAAAAAACAGAAGGCGATAATGACGGCTTTGTTTCAGTAGAGTCCGCCATGTGGGGAGACCATATTTGCACCCATTCCGGTGATCACTATGCACAAATTGGGCAGTTTCTTGGACGATCCCGTGGTATGAACTACATAGGATTTTATAACGAAATCTTTAAACATTTGAAGAAAGAAGGATTTTAAGTGTCCCAGGAGAACCCGATAGCGCTCTTACCCAGACGACTCCATGATTTACGATCCGCCTATTTAAATTTCAAAACAATGACCCAGTGGGTTAAGACCGGACAACAACTCGATCAAACCGAATGGATGAGAGTTCTCCCCCAGCTCGAAAAGTCATTAGGAACGATCATGAATGAAATTAGTTTTCTTGAATCCGATTTAGAAAAAGATCGATCCTACGATTCCCTTGTGCATTAAAGAACGCATGAGTCCTTAAGTCCTCAATAATTTTTCCACTCTCTAAGAATAAAATTCGATCAGCCACTTCTTGAACAAAGCCCATTTCATGGGTCACAATAAGAATAGTAATTCCTGTTGCCGCGAGTCCCTTAATAACCTTTAAAACCTCTTGAACCATGCCAGGATCCAAAGCCGAGGTGGGCTCATCAAAGAGTATCACCTGAGGATCCATCATCAAAGTCCTAGCAATAGCGACTCTTTGCTTCTCCCCTCCCGAAAGGGTTTGTGGAAATGCCTCAGACTTATTAGCCAAACCCACCTGGTTCAAAAGTCGTTGAGCCTGATCGACGGCAACACTGCGAGGCATTTTTCGTACATAAATAGGCGCATAAATCAAATTCTGTAGAACTGACATATGCGGAAAAAGATGGAAGTTCTGAAAAACCATTCCAACTTTGATGTCTATATCCACACCCTCAACTTTGCCTGATCCCGTGACCTCAATGCCATTCACAGTAATCTTTCCAGAACAAGGAACGTCTAACCGGTTCACACAACGAAGAAGAGTTGACTTCCCACTTCCAGAGGGACCCAAGATGGCAACAATCTCTCCTCGAGCGATTTCTGTACTGACTCCATCTAAAATGACCTGAGTTCCGAACTTCTTTTTAAGCTGATCAATAACAATCATACGTAGCTTAACCTTTTTTCAAGGGTTTTCGCTAAAGCTGTGAGGGCTAGAACAAGGACATAATAACAAACTGCTGCAAGCATGAGAGGTTCAAAATAAGAATAAGTCTCCGCGGCTACGAGTTGCGCTCGCCTCATAATATCTTCCTCACCCAATGTCGAAATCAATGCTGTTTCCTTTAAAAGGTTAATCACTTCATTGACGAGTGCAGGTAGAATATTTCGAATCGCCTGAGGCAAAATAATATCTTTCATCATCAATAGATAGGGAATCGTTAAACTCTTACAGGCCTCCACTTGACCTCGATCAATAGCCTGAATACCCGCACGAATAATTTCAGACACATAAGCACCGGAATTAAGTGAAAATGCAATCACACCGGCGACCAATGGGGTAATTTTATAGGAAGTCAGACTTGGAGTTCCAAAATAAATAATACTCAGTTGAACCAGCATGGGCGTACCGCGAAAAATCGAAGTATAAAATTGAGCAAATGCCCTTCCTATTCGGAACGTTCCAACTTTCAATAGAGCCAGCCCAAGTCCAAGAATCAGCCCACCTAAAGCAGAAATCAAAGTAAATTCGAGCGTCACGAGAACGCCTCCAGAAACATAAATGAGGGTAGAGGGCAAGTGCCCAGGCAGGTGCGCAAGGAACTCACTCATTTATTCAGCCCTCAGCCATTTTTGCTTCAGTTTATCCAAAAACTTAGAATTTTTTAACTTATGAATGACTTGATTGACCGAGTCACGAAGAGCCAAACCTTTTTCCCTCTGAAAGCCAATGGCATAACCGTCTCCAGTTTTTGCCAGAAGAGCATGCCCAAGCTCAGGATTGGCTTCCACAAAAGCGATGGCTTGTACATCCTCAGAAATGACCCCCTGCAATCGTCCTGACTTCAGCTCTTGAATCAAAACAGGATTCTTCGCAAGAGAAATCACCTGAATAGTCGGATCGATTTTAGCTTTCGCTTTGGCATATTTTTCCATTGTCGTGCCAAGCTGAACGCCAATTTTCTTCCCAGCTAAATCCTGTTCAGAAGAAAAAGGACCTGATTTTTGGAAAATCACTGAAAATGAACTCGTATAATAAGTGTCAGAGAAGAGCAGATTCTTCTTTCGTTCCTCAGTCACAGTCATCCCAGACATTGCAAAATCAATCCGCCCAGTCTGGAGTGACGGAATTAAGGCGCTAAACTCCATATCCTGTAGCGTCAATTCATAGCCCAATTCTTTCGCAATTTCCCTTGCCAGGTCGACATCGAACCCTATGATTTCGCCATTTTTTTTACTTTCAAACGGAGGGTAATCAGCAGCCAGGCCTACCACAATGCGGCGTTCTGCTTCCCGGATGGAGGAATTACCCGTGCCAGTGCAACCTAGAAGACTCAGCACAAAAATAATCAAGACAGTCACAAATAGAACTCTGTTCATATAAACTGGGGCAATTCCTTTTTAATGATTTATGCGTATGGATGCATATATAAGCATATCACAGAAATCTCAAGATGTTTTTGTCAGGTATAAATGATTTACTGATGCATATTTATGCATCAGTAAAAAGCTTTCAAAGCGTGCATCTGACCCTCGGAACAAAGATCTAAAACTATTTATATTCCCAGCTCGTACCGGAAGGAGTGTCTTTAATGAAGACTCCTTTTAATTCAAACTCTCTTCGGATCTGATCAGCCAGCGCAAAATCCTTCAATTTTCTCGCTTGAGCGCGCGCTTCAATCGCAGATAGAATCTCATCCTCCTGTGGCCGAGTCTTTCCGGAACCTTCCGAACGAATCCTGACCAAATCCTCAAGGACCTTTTCTGGGTCAGACCTTCCGATAGCCAGAATTCCTCCTACCGTCTCTTCCATCACTCGAATCAGCTCCTGGCCACCGAGTACTGAAGCAGGCGTCGCCTGTGCCAAAGGTTCGGCCAAAACTCGATTGAATTCCCGAATGAGTGAAAACAGAGCCGCCAATACTCCAGGGGTATTGAAGTCATTAGCAAAATGTTCATCTATTTCGTTTTGGGCACTTTCACAAGAAGCCAAAAAAGAACCCCATAGACTTTCAGCCCTCAGGTCTGCCCTTGACCGGGTTTGCTTACGCAGCTGAATCGCCCGAGCCTTGGCCTCATAGAGGCGCTGGAGGGCGTGCAGGGCCTGCTCAATCGTTGCTGGACCGAAATCAATCATAGAGCGATAGTGAACCGATAAGAGCATATAGCGAGCGATTTCACCCGAAAACTGGGTCAAAAATTCTCGAGCCGTAAACACGTTTCCTAAACTTTTAGACATTTTTTCTTTAGACAAAGTCAAAAACGCATGATGAAGCCAATACTTGACGAAAGGAGCCTTTCCCGTTGCAGCCTCAGTCTGGGCAATCTCATTTTCATGATGAGGAAAAATCAAATCTTCTCCTCCATGATGAATATCGATACAATCTCCTAACCATTTTGTGGCCATTGCAGAGCACTCAATATGCCATCCTGGACGCCCTTTTCCCCAAGGACTATCCCAAAACGGTTCACCTATTTTAGCCGGCTTCCAAAGCGCAAAATCCAAGGGATTTTTTTTCTTCGTATTGATTTCAACTCGAATCCCAGCAATTAAGTCATCTTTTTTTTTATGAGACAGCTTCCCATAACTTGGGAAGTTCTCGATCGAGAACAGAACTTCCCCACCCTCGACCACATAGGCTTTTCCTTCAGCAATAATTCGTTGAATTAAAAGGATAATTTCAGCCATATGAGTTGTTACAGTTGTCTTATGAGTAGGCTGAACCATTCCAGCTACGGCAAAGTCTTTCTCGACTTCTAATGTGTATTTTTTTGCAAGCTCCTCCGGAGTCATGCCCTCTTCTTTGGACCGAAGAATAATTTTATCATCTACATCAGTGTAATTTCTAACATAAACAACATCATATCCAACGCGGCAAAAGTACCGATAAAACATATCAGCAACCAAACCGCCACGAAGATTACCCACATGAATCAAACCATAAACTGTCGGACCACAAGAATAAAAAGTCAGTTTCCCCGCCTGCTGGGTTTCAAGACTTTCTTTTTTACCGGAGAGTGTATTGGTCAATTGAATAGGACGCAAAAGAGACGGCTTCAAGAATTGAGATTTTACCATAATATTGAAGGGGTTGCCCCGCCCTGATGGGCGAGGCTGACATTAACTTGATTTCAACCCACCTAGAAAATCTAGGAAGCGAAAATAGTCTGAATTTCCTGTTCAATCACTTCTTCATTTGCCTTTTTAGCCAAAGAAATCTCTTTAACTAACAAATGCTTAGCTTGATCCAGCATTTTTCGTTCGCCAAAAGACAAATCCTTACTATGACGCAAGAGAAAAAGATTACGCAAAACCTCTGCAATTTCAAAAATTGAGCCGGTCTTGATCTTTTCCATGTATTCACGATATCTACGGTTCCAGGTAGTCTGGTCAATCTTAACATCGCGTTCTTTGAGAATATCGTAAACGGTTTTCACATCCTTATTGGAGATGATCTCGCGTAAACCTACAGAATCAACATTGTCTGTAGGAACCATGATAGTCATCTGGTTATCGACCACTTGGAGGACATAGAATTTCTTCTTTTTCCCCCCGACGTCCTTTTCTTCAATGCGCTTGATAACGGCAAGCCCATGAGCAGGGTAAACTGCACTGTCGCCAACTTTAAACATGCTACATAACCTCCGAACAACCACTTCACCCAAAAAATCGCTTAAACCTGTTGACACCCACCAGGTTCTTTGCGAAGGGTATAATTTTGACCCGCGAGAGGATATCATAGCAACTCCTCATAAGTCAATCCTTATCTATCAACCGAATTTATTAACTTATTCCAGGCAAATACTGCGAGTTTTGACCTGAGCGCTACCCACTCCGGGAACAGAAATCTAAAATAACAACTGCATCCAGTTCAAAACTCAAAGCAGACCCCAAGAAATGCCTTCTCTCGTCGATCACTTTCCAAAAAATTTTTTTAACTCAGATACAATTCTCTTCAGCGATCGACCACTTGAAATAGCAACAAAAATAGTGTCATCACCGGCAATAGTCCCCAATATATTTCCTGCATCAAAATGATCTAAATTTCTAGCGATCAGCGAGGCAGACCCGGGTCGAGTATGAATGACGATCAAAGTATCATTGTGAACAATCTCAATAACGAGATCACTCAACGAAGATTCAACGGCAGGCAAGACTTCTTCATCGGGCAACTTATAGCAAGCATCACCTGAAGGATTAAAAATTTTGATCGCACCGAGTTTTCTTAAATTACGAGAAATGGTTGACTGATTCACCTCAAACCCTTGCTTCTCAAGTTCAGTCCTCAAATCCTCTTGAGTCCCTGCTCCTTTTTTAGCAAGAATTTCCCTTAACACCTCTAATGCCGTCGATTGCTGCCTCATACTCTTCTCTTTCGCGTGACAGTCAGGTTCTGCTCAGGAGACCCACTAAAAGGGCTTTTTGCAAATGCAGCCTATTTTCACTTTGCTGAAAAATAACAGAATTTGGAGTATCAGGCAACCCCCAGGAAATCTCCTGACCTCTCTCCATAGGTAGACAATGCATCACCACTGCTTGCGGATCAGCCAAGGAAAGGAGAGCTTCATTCACCTGAAAACCCAAGAATGATTCTTCTCGTCGCTTCTTTTGCTTTTCAAATCCCATACTCGTCCAAACATCTGTGTAAACTCCTTGAGCCCGAAAGACTGCGTCCTCAGGCGACTCAAACGAAGCAATTCGAATACTGAACTCCCGAGCCCTCCCCTGAGCAATCTTCAGGATCATGGCGTTTGGCTGATATTCCATCGGACACGAATAATGAATCCCCAATCCTAAAACAGGAGCCAGTAACAGCAAACTATTTAAGATATTATTACCATCCCCTATATAAGCTAGAGTCAATCCCCTGAGTCCTCCAAAAACCTCGAATAAAGTCATCAAATCTGCTATAATTTGACAGGGATGATGATGCTCAGAAAGACCATTGATAAGAGGAACGTTAGAAACTGAAGCCATTTTCTCAATCACTTCGTCACAGTGAGTCCGAACCACAATCCCATGACAGTATCCACTCAACACCCTAGCCATATCTTCAGGGAGTTCCTTTTTTCGGGTCTGCAAACTGGTTTCGACAGAAAATCCGCCCAATTCGTTCATTGCCACAGCAAAACTAAACCGAGTCCTTAACGAGGGCTTGTCAAAAACCAGAGCCAAAGTTTTTCCAGGCAGTAAATGCCTCACTTTACCGGCCTTACGATCTTTCTTGAGTTCAATTGCAAACTCGATCAGCCCCAATATTTCCTGAGGCTCCAACTCTTCGCCCGTCTTCAAATGACTATTTTTTAAAGCCAACATGTTTTTGCTCCCTATTGATTTTTATAAAGCCTTGTTCCATAAGGATTCCCTTCGCCTTGCTTCATCAGCAGGTGCTCAGCTAATGCGTGCGTTTGTTTGCCATTGATCACTCTCACTTCGCAAGTTTTATTATTTAATAAATTTAAAATAGCTCTTACTTTAGTTAGCATTCCTCCTTCAACTACTTCACTTGAAACCAAATCCTCAAGTTGATGGCTATCCAATTCAGGAAGAAAATTTCCTTGAGCATCTAAAATTCCATCTTGATCAGTTAAAAAAACAATTCTATTAATACCCAAAGCCTGGGCGATAAAACTCGCAGCCCAATCAGCATTCACATTAAGTGCATTTCCATCTCCGCCCACCCCAACGGGAGCAATGACCGGAATTACTGGATTTTTGGAACTCAAAACCATCGAGACAAAACTAACATCAACTGACTTAACAACACCCACGTTACCCAATCGACTTTCAGCTCGACTGCACAGAAGCATCTTTCCGTCAGTTCCAGCCATTCCTACTGCTCTCAGACCAGCGGTATTCAAAGTACGCACAATTTGGCGATTCACTTTGCCACAAAGAGTCATCTCAATCACTTCCATCATTTCATGAGTAGTGATCCTCTGCCCCTGATAGAATTCCCATTGGATTCCCCTGAGGGTCAATTCATAATTAATCGCAGGACCGCCACCATGAACAATAACAAGAGAAATTCCAGCCGATTGAATTCGCATCAAATTCTGACAAACACATTGAAGTAATTCTGAATTCTCTAAGATCGAACCACCTATCTTAATTAAAACTACCTGACTCATCAGAAAGCACTCCTTTTGAGGTTTCTGCAGGTTCAGGATCGGGTACTGTTGCGACTTTAAATCCCCGTTCCCGGAGTCAACAGTGCCCGATTCAGAATGTGAGCTCATCACGAGGTATAATCCGAATTGATTTCGACATATTTTTTAGAAAGATCACAACCCCAAGCTGTCGCCAAATACGGACCAGACCTCAAATCAATATCAATCATCACCGTATCTTCTTTCAACTGCCTTCGAATTTGATCCGCACTGACTCTACAAGGAGCCCCTGAATCAAATACCGGAATCCCCTGAAGTTCTAAGAGCATTTTATTCAATACATTCTCAGGCACTTCAGACGCACCCAAGCGGGCCAAAATCCGACCCCAATTTGGATCTTCACCATGAATCGCCGTTTTCACTAGTGGACTCATCACAAGACCCCGAGCAGCCGCCTGAGCGAGGGCCAAACTGGGCGCCCCCTTTAAATTGACCTCAATGAGCTTTGTAGCCCCCTCTCCATCTCTAGCAATACTTTTAGCTAGAAAAACAGCGACTTCATTCATTGCTTTTTGAAATTTCACCCGATCTTCGTCTGATGAAATTGAAACTCCACTTGCTCCATTCGCCATTAAAAACGCACAATCATTAGGAGACGATTCGCCGTCCACGCTAATCATATTAAAACTCTGATCAGTGGCATTTTTGAGAAGTTCATACACAATCGCCTGAGGGAGAACCGCATCAGTCAAAAAATAGCCCAGCATCGTGGCCATGTTCGGATGAATCATTCCAGAGCCCTTACAAATGCCCGTCATTCGGACAGTACCGCCTTCTAATTCAATTTCCGTACTCACGGTTTTAGGGACTAAATCCGTAGTCAATATAGCAAGAGCAAAAGGCTCGGAAGTCACGCCACGACGTTCCACTAACTCTGGAATAGCCTGAAGAATTTTTTCGATTTCTAACTGAACTCCGATCGTTCCCGTAGAGGCTGTCAGCACTTGATCAGGCAGACACTGGAGTTGCGACGCAACCTTCTGGGCCATCCTAAAATTATTCGCCCTCCCCTCTTGGCCCGTCGCTGCATTGGCCTGACCACTATTGGTCACAATCGCAACGATACGCCGGGATGGCAGGCAATTCTTTGAGTGAACAATAGATGCTGATTTGCAATGATTTGAAGTAAATACTCCGGCCGCAACAGCTGGCAATTCAGAAAAGATTACTCCCAAATCTGGCCGATATCGACGCACGCCCGAGTTTACACCTGAAGCAAAAAACAGTTTAGGCAATAGTGTCCGACCCACTCCCAATCCAGGCGTCATAAAATCTCCTCACTTGCAATTAACCCTGCTTCGACAGGGCATCCATGTGCGACATTCCAGTTTTCTACAGCCTGACTGGCAGCACCTTTTAATAAATTATCTATACATGAAAAAACATAAACGCGACTTTCAACGACCGTATAGGAAATATGAGTACGGCAGGATCCTACGACTTTTTTTAGTGAAAGAAGCATTTGATCTTTTTGATTCGATTGACCGAGCCTCCCATATCTCACCAACGGATAATCTGAATAGACTCGACTATACGATTCATCCAAAATTTCGACGGCCTTTGCGTCTGTAAGGTGGACAAAATCTAAATTCATCTGTGTGTAAATTGCCGAGATAATCCCCCTTCTCACCGGAATCAAGCTAGTTGAAAAGTGTGGATGAATTTCGATTTCTGAAAATCTTCTTATCCATGCCACGATCTCGGGAATATGCTGATGCTTCCCCACTCGATAAGGCAAGCAATCTCCGTCAACTTCATTAAACAAAAAATTCTCTCCCGCCTGCCGCCCCCCCCCTGAGGTTCCTGATTTAGCATCGATGACAATATGCTGAGCATCAATCACTCCCCTTCGCCCTCGAGCCCCAAGAAGGGGAATCAAAGCCATTAAAACGCTCGTCGCGTAGCAGCCCGGATTGGAAATGAGGCCAACTCTGGGTTCAATCCAGGATTGAGCCCATGGCATAAGTCCATAAGGTATCTCCAGATTCGCTCGAAAGGCGGCGCTGAGGTCTATAACTTGAACCCCTTCTCGTAGAATCAGTGGGGCTAACGTCCTTGAGGTCTCTTGGGGAGTCGCAAGAAAAACCGTTCTAAAATCTTCCAGTTCGTCCTTTAGATTGATCAAATCAAGAATGGGAACTTCAGCAGCTCCTTCGTCTTCCATATAACATGACAGGTCACGATCCAATTTATGGAACGAATCCTGTGAAGGAACATGCCTCTTGAAACACGCAGCTAATTGAATGTTAGGATGCTTTAAAAGCAATCGAGATAACTCAAGACCTACGTATCCATTGAATCCAATGATTGCAACAGGAATTTTATTTGAATTTCTTATCATCACTCATCAAACTTCTATATGCATAATTATGCATTGTCAATTCGTTTTTGCTCTTGATTTTGAAATTTTATGCATTTATGTTGCATAAATATGGAGTTTAGAATGAAAAAAAATAAAAAAATTCTCTTAGCTTTCTCGGGAGGCCTCGACACTTCGGCCATCATTCCTTGGCTCAAGGAAACTTACCAAGCGGAGGTCATAGCTTATTGCTCTGACTTGGGCAACGGACCTGATCCTAAAAGCATTAAAAATTGGGCCATGGAACTAGGCGCTTCTGATTTTATATTTGAAGACCTCAAAGACGAGTTCGTGTCCCGATTCGTATTTCCGGCAATTCGAGCTGGTGCGACCTATCAAGACGACTACTTACTCGGGACCGCGCTCGGTCGACCTCTCATTGCAGAACGAATGGCCGTTTTCGCTAAAAAACTAGGCGCCACCGCCATGGCCCACGGTTGCACAGGCAAGGGTAATGACCAAATCCGATTTGAAAGATCTTGGGCCTATCTGATGCCTGAGGCACAAATCATAGCACCCTGGAGGATCTGGACCTTTAAAGGCCGAAACGATCTCTTAAACTACCTCCATGAAAAGGGCTTTAACTTTAAATCTACCGGCTCTCCAACTCAACTTTATAGCGAAGACGTCAACTTGATGCATCGATCGTGCGAGGGCGGAATCCTCGAGAGCCCCGGAACTGAATTTGATACACGAGAAATCTACAAATGGGTTCAACCTAACCAAGATCTATTCTCGGATTCAATGACAGTTGAAATTGACTTTCATCGGGGTATTCCTATTTGCTTGAATCAAAAAAATATGGGCCCGGCTGCACTCCTATCCCTTCTCAATGAGATGGCAGGACTTGCCGGCATTGGAGTGCAAGACCTAGTCGAAGAACGAACCAACGGGATCAAGAGCCGTGGAGTCTATGAGACCCCAGGCGGAACACTCCTACACACTGCCGAGAGATCCCTCAAACACCTCTGCTGGGACCGCCCCCTCATGAGTGTGGCTCGCTTGCTCGGCAATCAGTACGGAGAGAGCGTATATGACGGATTTTGGCACAGTGACCTTCGAAATTCGATCGAAGCCTTTTTCATTCAGGCATCTGAAACCCTGACAGGTATTGTTAAATTAAAACTTGAAAAAGGAACCCTCAGAGTCCTCAGTCGCCAGTCCTCCTTTTCTCTATACAACAACGAAACTGTAACCTTTGAAGCAGACGAAATCGGAATTCATCACCTTGCCGACGGTTACTGCAAAATTTCTGCACTCAGACAGAGACAACTAGGAACCCGTGACAGAAAAAACTTTCACCGCCCCTAAAGGAATATTTTAAAATGAACCTGAATACAGTTTCTGGAATACTCAGAACAGCCAAAAATCCATTGAATAACGAGAAATTATTCAACTTTACAAACGGCATCAACGTCGATATTCGATTAGCCAAGCAAGAAATTCGAGTCCAAAAAGCCTGGATCAACGCCCTATGCTCGATGAATGAGCTTTCTCTACCCGAAGCCAGCCAACTCACTGAAACTTTGAATGAGGCCCTAAAACTCATGCTCGAAGATAAATTTGACTGGCACATCGAAGACGAAGACATTCATATGAATTTAGAACGTTTTCTAGTTGAAAAATTGGGAGAAATTGGAAAACGGGTTCATCTGGGCCGCTCCCGTAATGATTTAATTGCAACGACCCTGAAGCTTTTTGTCAATGACTCGCTCGGGGAAACACGGAGAAAATTAGCCAGACTCACCCTCGCCTTGGCCAAAAAAGCCGAACTTCTCGCTCAAACCCTGGTTCCCGGTGTCACACACCTT
>JANNCA010000181.1:0-2527 GCA_031386075.1 Oligoflexia bacterium | reverse complement strand
TCGGCTCCCCAGCCCAGCCTGATTGAGCCTGGGGAATCGAATCAGCATAGGGAATATAGGGTTTTAGATCCAATACCGGAGTTCCATCCAGAAGATCCACTCCCCGGACATAGATCTCGGGTCCTCCTACAGCATCCCAATCAATTCGATCTAGAGCTACAACAGAAAGTCCGATAGGATTGGGCCGGTGAGGAGAGCGTGAGGCCAGCACTCCTACCTTCTGAGCCCCTCCCAGCCGAGGAGGCCTAATACTGGGCTTCCAATTTCGGCTCCCGTGCTCATGAAAAACAAAAATCAACCAAAGGTGACTAAAGCCATCCAAGCATCGAATCGCCGTTTTGAAATCAGGGTCTCCAGAGAGCTTCAACTTTCCCATGGCCTGATCGACTAAGCCCGACTGCCGAGGAATTCCGAACTTCTCTTTGAAGCAGGTTTCTAAATATCCGATCGGTTTAAATTCAAAGCTTTTCACCTCAATGCTTTTCAACAGGTCCTCGCCTGAGAGCCGTGACCCCAATTTTCAAGGTCTCGCCTTCGATCTCCACAGCCTCAGTGTAGATTCCAGAAGGAATGAGCACAAAGCCAAATTGAATCGCGAGCGTATCCTGACAAATCATCGACTGGTGTGACTCTGCAGCCTCTCGCAGGGCACCCCCACAATGAAGCTGAAGATCAATGCGATCGTCTAAATTAAAGTCTGCCGCCTTGCGAGCTGCTTGGATCTTTCGAGTGATCTCGCGGGCTAAACCTTCACGAATTTGCTCCGGGGTCACTGTCGGATCTAACTCAATAGAAACGAGTTGATGGGTAGCCAAATGGGCATTCCCATCTCTTGGAGCCCTTCGAATCTCAACATCGGAAAGACAAATACTTTCTACGTCGCCCCCGCTACCTCCTTGAATGGAAACGCTTTGGCCACTTTCCAAAAGTAGAAGCTGTTTCAAATCCAATTTTTGAATTCCTGCAGCGACAGCCTTCATCTTGGGTCCTAAACGCTTCCCTAATACGGGAAAATTGGCCTTTGCGGTAATTTGAATGTACCGGTCTTCATTCGAGTCGTAGACAATTTCCCGAACATTCAGTTCATCTTGAAAGTACGGCTGGAATTTCCTTAAATTCTCTAAGACTTTTGGGTCACGATGAATCACCGTCATTTTTTTCAGAGGAATTTTACCTTTGACCCCAATCTTTTCACGATGATTTCGACCCAGTGTCACGAGAGCTTCCATCACACGAACAGCTTCCTCAAGTTCTGGACGCAACCGTGAAGGATCAGCCTCCGGAAAGCTTTCCAAATGAACACTCTCTCGACGATCCTTGCTGACAGATGCCAAATTCAAGTAGGTGACTTCAGAAAGAAACGGAGCAAAAGGAGCCATCAAGCGGGAAAGAGTGAATAAGACTTCATACAGTGTTTCGTAGGCAAATCGTTTATCTTCAGGCAACCCTTCTTTCCAAAAATGATTCCGATTGAAGCGGATATAGGTATTCGTCAACTCCTCAATAAACTGCAGAAGCTGCGGAACCACGTTATAAAGCCGATAAGCCATCATCTCTGTCTGAGTATTCGCAATCAAAGCATGAAGTCGCCCAATCACCCACTGGTCCAGAATATTGGGAGAATGAGCAGAATCCCCGCGAGGACGGAACCGATCAATATTCGCATAATTCACAAAAAACGAATAAGAGTTCCACCACCTTAAAAGAATTTTTCGAACGATATCCCGTACTCCATTTTCAGAAAATTTAAGCTCTTGGGCTTTCACCACAGGAGAATCAATCAAGTACAAACGCAGGGCATCCGCACCATGAGCATTCAAGACTTCCATTGGATCTGGATAATTACGGAGACTCTTGGACATCTTACGTCCGTCCTCAGCCAAGACCAAGCCATTGACGATGACATTTTTGAAGGGTGCTTGGTCAAAAAGGGCCGTACCGATTACGCTGAGAGTATAAAACCACCCACGGGTCTGATCGAGACCTTCGGCAATAAAATTAGCGGGAAAAGACTTCTTAAATTCCTCGACATGAGTCCGTGGATAGCCCCACTGTGCATAGGGCATCGAGCCGGATTCAAACCAGCAGTCCAAAACCCCATCCACCCTGAGCAGCGGCGACTTCCCTGATGGTGATGGAATCTGAATCTGATCGACTATATCAATATGAAGATCAGATACTTTCTGCCCGGAAAGCGCTTCGAGCTCGTCACGTGAGCCCACACAAATCATCTCCCCTTCTGGATTGCGCCAAATCGGTAATGGAGTACCCCAGAATCGATTTCTGGAAATCGACCAGTCTCGGGCGTTTTCTAACCAATGACCAAAACGTCCATCCCGGAGGTGATCCGGCACCCAAGAGGTCGCCTGATTATTCAGAATCAGCCGATCCTTGACCTTCTCTACTGCGACAAACCAACTGGAAACAGCCCGATAAATCAGAGGGGTATCCGATCGATAGCAAAACGGATAACTATGATTGATAGTCTCTTGTTTAAAAATACGTCCCTTCTTCTTGAGGTCCGCGA
>JANNCA010000087.1:0-26141 GCA_031386075.1 Oligoflexia bacterium | reverse complement strand
ATATCATTATTTTTAAAAAAAAAGAGTCATTGTCTAATGGAGAAAGAAATCAATGATTTATTTTATATTACGGTTATCAAATAATTATTTTTTAAATTGATCAGCAAGCGACTCAAGGGGCTAAAATTAAGGTAGTAGGGGTCGGTGGCAGCGGATGTAATGCTGTGAACACCATGATCCGTACGGGTTTGGAAGGAGTGGAGTTCATCACAGCGAATACAGATAAGCAGGCGCTCGATGTTTCACTGGCTCCGACGAAACTAGCTATTGGACAGGAGCTAACAAAGGGACTAGGGGCTGGGGCGAATCCTGAAATTGGGCGGAAGGCAGCTCTTGAGGATTATGCTAAAATATCTGAAATTCTTGCGGGCGCAGATATGGTTTTCATTACTGCAGGAATGGGCGGCGGAACTGGGACAGGGGCTGCCCCAATTTTTGCGAAGATAGCAAAAGAAATAGGCGCACTTACCGTAGGGGTAGTGACTAAGCCATTTGCATTTGAAGGTAAAAAACGAATGCGCCATGCTGAGCAAGGAATGGCTAGCCTTAGAGAATGTGTCGATTCTCTAATTACGATTCCAAACCAAAGACTTTTGGCGATTTCTGGAACCACTTTTACGATTGTAGACGCTTTCAAGAAGGCCGATGAAGTTCTTTTGAATGCAGTACAGGGAATTTCAGATTTGATTAATCACACGGGGCTGATTAATAGCGACTTTGCTGATGTTAAGACGATTATGCAAAACAAAGGTTTGGCATTGATGGGGATCGGTTATGGCGAAGGTGAGCATCGAGCTGTAGAGGCTGCGACGAATGCAATCTCAAGCCCTTTACTTGAAGACATTTCCATCGATGGTGCGACAGGAATTATCATAAACATCACTGGCGGCTCAAATTTGAAGATTCATGAAGTAAATGAAGCGACTACCCTCATTATGGAAGCGGCCCATGATGATGCAGAGATTATTTTTGGAACTGTCATTGATGAGTCAATCAAGGATATGGTGAAGGTTACCGTTATTGCCACTGGATTGGGCGGCCAGGTACCTTCTTCTACAGTGGTTTCTCCCCCAGAAATTTCTTCTTCGGATAAGTCTAAATCTGTTGCTCATGCAATGAGTATGGATAGTCCAGGAGTGCAGGTTTCAAAGGCAGTTTCTTCTCATATTTTGCCTCAAATGCCCGGCCAGATACCCACTTCCGTACCTTCCTCTTTATCTAGCTCTTCGATATCTATGCAGCTACCTCCACAGCCGAATTCAGTGATGTTGGCAAACGCTGCAGCGGCAGCGTCTAAAGTGCATGGAGCATTTGGCGAGAGTGGGCCTTCTGTGTTGACTGATTCAGATGAAGTGCATCACAGAGAGCCGGCTTCTCCTATGGTAGCAAGTATTGCAGCTATGGCAACTCCGTCTATAGGTGCAGGTGCCGAAGGAGGAGAGTTAGCTCGGGCTCGTGCAATTGCACAGCGCCTGGGGATCACAAATTTGACTGATGACGAATACGATATTCCAACTTATATGCGCAGGCAGCAGGAACGTGAAATTTAGTAAACTTAATTTATTGTTTAATCAATAGATAGGGTCGATCTGTTTTGGTGTGGTAATTTTTTCTAATTCTTAGGTAATCTTTGATATTTGATAAGTAGTCTAATAGTTTTATTCTAAAAATCAATACCACCTTAGAAAAATATATATCTGCATTAAATTTGCAAATTGTTGCCCGCTAAATACACTACATAAGTCTTATTAGGCTCAGAAGTGGGGATTTTCTATTTAGGTGCATTATAACAAACTAAGGGGGACGCTCAAGATGTTCAGACCAAGGAAGGCCGTGCTTTTGTTCTCGGTTCTTGCTGCTAGTCATTTAGCAAGTGGTGCTGAGTTCAAGCCTGGCGAAGTAATAGTCAAATATAAAGAAGGTATCCTGAGGGCACGCTCTGATGTGAATTCACTTTACACGTCAGTTGGGGTGAAAACCGTAAGGCGTTATTTTGGATTGATGCACGGTTATGAGCATCTCATTTTGGAAGAGAATGTAGATGTACAAAACGCCTTAGATGCTTTGCGTAGGGATAGTACGGTTTCTTATGCTCAGCCGAACTATATTTTACATGCTCTGCCTATAGCAGTGGCCCAGAACTTGGACGATGAATCGTTGGTTAAGGCTGACAACGTGAGGGCTAACGATGAGTGTTGGATTTCTGGAATTCCCTTTCCTCCTGGCTGTAGTGATTCCTCAAGTAGTCCGGGAGCAAGACCTGGTGATTCATCAGGCAAGCGTCCAGCTCTCAAGGGCGCCCCGGTTGAAATGACTCCCCCTGTTGCTGATCCAGACGTAGATAAGTCATATGGGGTGACAAAAATCGGAGCAGTGGAGGCTTGGAGGCAAAATTATCGTGGGAGCAAAGATTTTATTGTGGCCGATATTGATACCGGGATTGACTATAATCACGAGGATCTTTCATTTAATATGTGGAGAAATCCGAATCCGGATCCGACTCAACAAGATGTAGTGGGATTCGACTTTGTCCATAACGATGGGCTTCCCTTCGATGACAATGAGCATGGAACGCACACGGGTGGAACTATTGCAGCAGTGGGTGGAAATGGTGTTGGCACTTCTGGTGTGATTCAGAAGGTTTCTCTCATGTCAGTTAAGTTTCTATCGGGTCAGGGGGACGGCACAACAGCAGATGCGATTCGTGCGATTGACTATGCTATTCAGCATGGAGCTCGAGTATTAAGTAATAGTTGGGGTGGGCCAGGTGATACTGATAATCAAGCACTTAGGGATGCAGTAGAAAGAGCCAGGGCGAAGAATGTCCTTTTTGTAGCTGCCGCTGGAAACGATGGATCAGATAATGATGAGACGCCATCTTATCCCGCCGCGTTTAGTAGTGATAATGTGGTTTCTGTTGCTGCAACAGATAGTAGCGACCGGATTGCAAGTTTTTCCAATTTTGGGAAAAAGACAGTTCATTTAGCTGCACCTGGAGTGGGTGTGTATAGTACTCTACCCGGCAATAAATATGGAAAACTATCGGGTACGTCCATGGCATGCCCGCATGTTGCAGGTGCATTGGCTTTACTCTGGTCTCAGCGCCCAAAATTGACTTACAAGGAGGTCAAAGAACTTCTTCTGAAAAATGTAGATCGCTTACCAGTCTTGGAGGGAAAGACGGTGACAGGCGGACGATTGAATATATTAAACGCACTCCGTGCGTCTGCCACTGGCTCAGACTCAAGCCTAATTTCTACCGGAGACAGGCTGACCCCAGAGTGATTAAGGGATGGTTCTGGATCGGATACTGTTGTCCCGATCCAGAACCTTCAACAGACCGAAAACATTAAATGAAGCTCAGTGGGTCTAAGCAAATTTTCTTGAAAAAGTCGCACCTAAGCTTTTGTGTTCTCGTCCTGCTGCAGTGAGAATTTCTCTGCGTTCTTGTTCTTCTTTACAAGTAACGCAGAGGGTTGCTGTTGGGCGGGCTTCCAGTCGCCTGAGTTCGATATCTTCTCCGCAATCTTCGCATTCGCCAAAAGTCCCTTCCTCGATTCGCCTTAAGGCTTCTTCAATTTTTTTGATGTAGAGTGTCTCGCGATTTCTTAACCGCATTTGCATCGACTGCTCAATGTCAGTGGTGGCTTGATCAATTTCATCATATCGATCATCAGGACAGACGCTGAAGTCCTCTCGAATCACGCGGGTATTGTATTGAATTCGATCTCGTTGAATTTGAAATATCTTCTTAAATTTTTTGACTGTATCTTTCTTCATGCTGCTATTCTCCCCCTTTGAGTTCACGAATGACCAATTGACTAATCGATTGAAGTGTTTCCATAACCCCTTGCCCCCTGCTGGCTATGGCTTCAAAATACGTACGACGGACAGGATTGAAAGTTGATTCTAATTCTAGGATAGTGACAATGCTTGGCATGTCCCTCTTATTATACTGAAGCACAAGAGGAAGTTTATTGATGTCATAACCTTGTTTCTCTAGGCTTTTTTCTAGTGACTCGTAACTTTCTATATTTGTTTCCATTCGCTCGGTTTGACTGTCAGCGACAAAAACAATTCCGTCTACCCCTTTCAGGATAAACTGTCGAGATATTTCATAAAAAGTCTGCCCGGGTATTGTATATAAATGAAAACGAGTTTTGTATCCGCGCACATCACCCACCGAAAGGGGTAAAAAATCGAAAAAGAGTGTTCGTTCGTTTTCTGTGCTCAGGGTAACGAGTTTCCCTTTTTGATCTTGTTGGGTGTGCTCATAAATATGTTGAATATTGGTTGTTTTCCCGCTGAGCCCGGCCCCTACGTAGATGATCTTGCAGTTGATCTCTTTGGTTGCGTAGTTGATGAAACTCACTCAATTCATCTCCATTCGATTTTCTAGGGCCTTGCCGACTGTTTGTCTGTCTGTGTATTCGAGCAATCCGCCGACAGGAAGTCCATGAGCAAGTTTGGTGAGTCGGATTCCTAGAGGTTTAATAAGTTTTGTCAGGTAAAGAGCGGTTGTTTCGCCTTCAACACTAGGATTGGTGGCTAAAATGATTTCTCGAATCAATGGAGTCTTGCCTAAACGTATTAAAAGTTCTTGAATTTTGAGCTCCCCTGGACCGATTCCATCTAAAGGTGAGAGTGCTCCATGGAGCACATGAAAGACACCATGGTAAACTCCTGTCTGCTCAACTGCAAGAACTTCGGAGGGTTTTTCAACAATACAAATCATTCCAGGGTCACGTTCTGAATTCGAACAGATTTTGCAAAGATCGACATCCGAGAAAGTAAAGCAAAGATGGCATAAGCGTATTTTTTGTTTCGCGCTGAGAATCGCGTCGGCAAGAGATTGGGCGTAGGCTTCATCTTGCTTGAGTATAAAGTAAGACAGCCGTATAGCAGTTTTGTCTCCAATTCCGGGGAGCTTAGAGAGTTCAAAAATCAGCTTAGATACGACATCATGTCGAGAGGTTTGCATGATTGACCTCTCTTACATCAATAGGACCTAATTCCCCTCCGAAAAGAGATTTTGCTTCTAAGATCATCGGGTGATTTTGTGCTTGGTCACGGATGGATGCAAGTCGTTCCTTCTGTTCTCTATCTTTTCGTGCAGCTAGGCTTTCCGTATTGCTTTTTTTGTCTTTGAGTTCAATTTGGAATCGAATTTGAATTCCTAAATATTCTTTGCTCAACTGAACGAGCTGTTCTTGGTAAATTCGTGATTGGAGCTGCTCTTTAAAGTAAGCTTCTTCTGGCGGGAAATAAATTTGCACAATTCTGTCAGCGGGAGGGGTGCTTGAATTAGGGAGTCGATTGCTCGTTGCATGCTCTAGAATAGACGCAATCAGGGGGCGAGATTTGCGAATTGACTCAATCAGTCCTTCCCATGATTTGCTGATCGGATGGCTTGTTTCAGCGCTGCTTACTTTGGAGGAGACCGAAGGAGAGATAGGAGTATGAAGGGATGGTAGTGAAGGTGCTTTTGGGGTTGGGGTCCCATCCATGTAGATCAATGCCTCAGCAGTGGAGCATTTGATGATTAATACATCGAGTACTGTTTTCGGCTGAGGCGATCGAGCAATCCATTCTAGACCGTGATGAAGAACCTGGAAAATCATTTCCACCTCTTCGACTGTTCGCTGCGGCGCGATCTTTCGAAGCTCTTCCCATTCTTCGGTTGAAATTGCGTTTGCGGATGAATGAGGTGCATTAATTTTAATGAGCAAAATAGCATGTAAAAATTCGGTTAAACTTCGAGTGAGAACTCTGAGGTCATGCCCTTGTTGGTAGGCTTCGTCGATGTGTTGGAGTGCTTCTAATGGACTTCGTCGAAAGATGCCCGTAAGGATACCTAAAAGAGTCTGGCCGCCAATGAGCCCAATGCTTTCACGAACTGATTGGATGGAAATTTGGGAGCCAGAAAAAGCAATCACTTGGTCTAGCAATGAAAGGGCATCTCGCATGCTTCCTTCGCCGGCACGAGCGATTAGAGCGAGAGATCCTGTTTCTGTCTGAATTCCCTCTGCCTTTGCAATTTCTTCTAAACGAATCTGACTTTGGCTGAGAGTGACGCGGCGATAATCAAAGCGTTGGCAGCGGGAGAGAATGGTTGCTGGAATTTTATGAGGTTCGGTCGTTGCAAATATAAAAATCACATGCTGTGGAGGTTCCTCTAAAGTTTTTAAAAGAGCATTGAAAGCAGCGGTGGTCAGCATATGCACTTCGTCAATGATGTAGATTTTTCGGGATCCTACTGTGGGCATGTATTTGGCGTTTTCCCGAATTTCTCTGACGGCTTCTACTCCGTTATTGGAAGCGCCGTCGATTTCAATGACATCAACACTGCTGCCAGCAGCAATTTCTTTGCAGCTTGGACAATCATCACAAGAGCGAATGGTTTCGTGAAGGTTCGGATTCTGCTGACTCCAGGAGCAGTGTTCGCAGCGGATTACTTTTGCAAAAATGCGTGCAATAGATGTTTTCCCGATGCCTCGAGAGCCTGTAAATAAATAGGCATGATGAACTCGTTCCTGGCGAATTGCATGGGTCAAAGTGCGGACAATATGGCTTTGTCCCACGATATCTGAGAATTGTGCTGGGCGCCATTTTCTGGCTAGAACTACGTATGCGGACACTCTTAAAAATCTCCTACTCCTTGCTTATCTAAACAGGATGAGACCGGCACACTATCGCGGGTGTCATTGATTAACAAGGTTAAATAATTGAAAATAAAGGGGTTTTGTTGCATGTGGCTAGCGCAGCGTGACGGGAGGAAGAAGTGGAATTTGGTCCTCTGTCAGTTGAGCCAGGAGCCTTTCATGGAAGTCTGAATGAGCTGCTCCTGAATCATTCAGTTCTGAAATCCAAAACCCTATCTGAATGAGTTGGTGCCCTTCAGCTAGGCTGACTAAATTCACCCAAGCTGATCGTTGTTTTGAGGTCTTTTCTACTTGATTTAAGGCATCTAGGCAAATGCTCTTTGCTCTATGAAAAGGGATTGAGTAGGGAATGCGGATTTGGGTGGTGCACACGATCTCTCGGTTGGGGAGGGAAAGGTTGAGAATTTTTGTGTTGACCAGGTCAGAATTTGGAACGATCAGTGTGTTCCCATCTAATATTCTAATTTGAGTGCTTCGGAGGCCAATTTCCGTTACATCTCCTATGCTTCCAGCGAGATTGATTCGATCACCTGGGCGCAAATTTCGGTCAATAATTAAAATGAAACCAGAAATCATATTGGAAAGAGTGTCTTTAGCAGCCAAGCCAACCGCCAGGGAACCTACTCCTAAGGCAGTGAGCAGCGACATGACGTCATAGTTAAAATGCTTCAAGATCATGATTCCACCCGACAGGAAGGAAAAAAGAGTAATGATGTTGCGGACGAGCGGGATGAATCCTAGTTCAAGTGTTTGAGAGTGATTGGCTTTAAGGGTGCCCCATTTCATGGCCAGTAGGGCCGTTTGCCGGAATAAGTTGAGAAAAATCACCACCGCAAAAACATAGATTCCACCGTCTAGCCATGACTCCACTTTGCCGCTTAATGGGGCTACGTCAGCAAAGAGTTTGAGACCTAAGATGTACAATATATTTGAAATAGTGGGGGCCAGTTCACGTAAAAAAGGAAGATTGTGGTCCTTGTGAAGTCGCTTCAAAAGAGCTCGAGTGGTCGTAGTAATCGTAATAGTAGCCACCAGGGCAATGATTGGAAAAACCCATTCGCTTAAGATAGCTGCTAGATTAGAGTGCCCATTCAGCATAAGGTCCTTTTTATAAAAATAATAAACTTCTGATTTTACATTTCATTATCACAAACGAATTGAAATTCCATTGAACGAATGTCAAACTTGCGAAAGCCAAAAACCTCCAGAGAGCGACCGCCTCAAAGGGAGTGCATAAAAAAAGGATGGCGAAATTTGTGAATTATTTTCATTTTCCAGTCAGTCTCGGCACGATCCTGATTCGTTGGAATTCTGAGGGATTGCTGTGCCGTGTCGAGTGGTTTGAGCAACGCCTTGCGATTTGTTCAGAGGCAGGGGTCCCAGGGTTATTGTCTGAAGTTATTGAGCGAATGAGAGGCTACTTCTACGGGGGAGAACCTATGGGGACAGTTCCTTGGGAAGTTTTGGATCAAAAAGATTGGAGTGTGTTTCAAACTAAAGTCTATCAGGTGATATCGACCATCCCCCATGGTGAGACACGAACTTATGGTTGGGTGGCTAAGCAATTGGGTCAGGCCTCAGCTTCCCGGGCTGTTGGACAAGCTCTGAGGAAGAACCCACTTTTGATATTGATCCCTTGTCATCGGGTTTTGGCTTCTCAGTCAGTGGGTGGGTTTATGGGAGCAGTAGACCCGACCCGGCCCGAGCTTCAGTTGAAGCGTAAGTTGATGGCTTTGGAAGAAGAATATTGTAGTCCAATTTTTTCATTTTTACCTTCTAGCGTTGGCATGATTGGCTAAGGAATTGAAATTCACAATCAAAAATCTGAGTGCGATCACTGGATGTTTTTTTGTTGTGATTTTGGTTATGTTTGGAGTTTTCCGTGCCCAAACGCATGGAGGGAATGATTTCTCGGTGTTTTATGGAGCTTGGCGCTTAGTTTTAGAAGGGCATGGGTCAGAAATTTATCATGTAAGCGCTGATCGTTTTCTCTATGCACCGGGATTTGCCTGGCTACTGTGCCCATTAGGGATTTTGCCTCGGGTTTTTTCATTGGCGCTTTGGTGTTTGATGAAGGCCCTAGTGGTTGGACTTCTCATTAAAAAACTCACGGATTCAAATCGCTCCATAGCTCTAGCTGCTTGGGGAATTATCCTAGCATCTCGCCCTTTGCTCATCGACATTGAATATGGGCAGGTCAATCTCTTTATTCTAGGCGCAAGTGTTTGGGCCCTTGCTGGGCACTTTGACAGGAAACCCTCGGTTTTGTGGGATAGCTTACGCTGGTCGATATTAGCTATTGCTGCTTTAGCCAAGCTTTTTCCAATTCCCCTTCTTATCGTTCCTTGGTTTGTCCAGCGGGGTGTCCACCCTAAAAAAATAAAAATCGAGCAAAGTGCGATTTTCTTCGGAGTTCTGGTGACCCTCCTGGTTCCAGTCACGAGTCTAGGATGGTTTGGGGGGTTGCACTTACTTATAGAATGGAAAGATGCCCTGTTCGCTCGGGGTTTACCCTTAGAGTCTCATAATCAAAGTTTTATTGCTCTCTTGCATCATTACTTAAGTGGGAGTCCTACGCCTGTTCACTCTGAGGGTGGGGGTGCGATTATTTTCGGGCGCTCGATTCTTTCATTAGATCAAATTAGACTGTTTTCGCTAGCGTGGACTTTGACCACTCTTGGGTTAACGTTGGGTTGGATTGTTTCGGGCTCTAACCATCTTTCAAGGAAAGGGGCAAAGAAATGGACGGCAATTGTAATCGGCCTTTTAATTGTTCCTTCTCATTTGATTTGGAAGCCGTATTTTGTGATGAGCATTCCGATGGCCACACTAGCGATTGAAAGCACGGTAGCAGCTCGAAATCGTAATTCAAAATCTTGGGTTGGGTGGATTTTGATTTTATTTTTATTTGCAGGCATTAATTTGACTGGTTTTGATTTTGTTGGTCACTTGTGGGCCGCCCATATTGAGGCAGCTTCGATTTTTTTAATGATGCACTTGGCGCTGATTGGAATGGTTATTACCGGAGGTACTGAAGATTCGTAAATTTTGGATCGGGATCCGGTGACTGAGGGAGCAGGAATCTAAAGTCGAAAGAGTACCCAATTTAAAGTTTAAATCTACTATGCTATTCTTTATCTATTCAACAGGTTAAAAAAAATTACTTACAATTATTTTTTGCGGGTGTTTTAGTTTTCTTTTCAAATTCCTCATTTTCCTCTGAAGGTCAAGAAAATCGTTCTGGGGTAAAATGGGGTGTCTTGCCTGTTGCGCAATACTCGACAGATCAAGGAATGATTCTTGGAGCTTTGACGAGAAGGTTTGACTATGGCTATGATGGTGTGCTTCCTTTCAAGGAGTTGCTCACTTTTAGGTTAGGTTATGCCACTCTCGGTCCAGTAGGTGTGTTTGGAGCTTACGAGTCGACAGGTGTCAGTCAATATGATTTGCGAGTCTATTTTGGAGTTACAGGAATACATAATCCTTTTCAAAGGTATTATGGGGTGGGTGATCAGACGGGGTTTAGTCAAAATTTGATTCAATCTGGCTATTATTTCTATACTTTCGATTATTATTCGATCGAGAGTTTTATGAGAAAAAATTGGGCTAATGACATAGAGTTTAAAGCAGGGTTGACTATTGCATACCGTCGTTTGTCGTCTAATTCTCTGAATAGTCAGTACGCTCAGGATTATGGTTCTGCGCCAGATCAAGGATTTTATACTAAGTTGCAGTTGGGCTTATTGACGGATAAGCGGGATTTTGAATTTATTCCTTCTAACGGATATTATGCTTCATTTTTATTTAACTATTCTCCTTCGTTTTTGGGAACAGGGAGTTCATGGACTAAGGCGGACCTAGACATTAGGTATTATTGGAGCCTGATTCCACAAAGGTGGCTTTGGATTGCTTCTCAGTTTTTGTTGAGTGCGAGTTCGAATGAAACGCCTATTTTTGAAAAAGTTAAATTGGGGAGTCAGGGTACTTTGAGGGGGCTTCCTCTGAACCGCTATTTGTCGAGTTTTTCTTCTACTCAAAGAGTTGATTTAAGGTCTGTCTTAGTCAGGACCAAACTCTGGGATAAGCCATTTAAAGCGGGGTTGGGTTCTTATTTTGATTTGGGTCAGGTCGGCGATATCTTTCCTCGCCTATTTCAGACGGGAACCCACCTAGCCGCCGGGATTTCTCTGTTTGCGAGCTATTTTACAGATGATTTTTTAGTAAATGCGGATATTGGATTTTCGCAGGACGGAACATTTATCTATACAGGTTTGGGCTATGCCTTTTAGGAAATTTTGGGTCGGGTACTGACGGAAGGTGATCCTTTTTGGGCTGTTGTAAGCTCTGGGGCGGGTATTGCTGCGACTTTAGATTCTTGCTTCCGGAGTCAACAGTGCCCGCCCCAGAGCTTACAACTGATGCTGGTTGTTTGAGGTGGTCTCTCCAGCTTTTGCCTGCCCGTGCAAGAGGGTCGAGTTGAAATTTTTGAACAGCTCGATTGTGTTCTTCAAAGCTCCGCGAAAACTGATGGGTGCCGTCATTATGGGATACGAAATAGAGGAACGGGCTGTCGGCAGGGAAAAGCGCTGCGTGGATGGCGTCTTGACCTGGGTTCGCAATAGGGCCTATGGGTAAGGCTCGAATCGTATAGGTATTATAGGGGTTTTTGGTAGCTAGATCAGATTTATGAATCTTACCCTGATAGCGATCCCAGATCCCATAAATAGTGGTGGGATCACTTTGAAGTTTCATCCCTTTTTTGAGGCGATTGTGGAAAACTGAGCTGATGAGGGCTCGTTCTTCGGGAGCACCCGTCTCTTTTTCAATAATCGAAGCAAGAGTAATGATTTGATGCCGAGTTAGTCCGAGCTGCCTAGCTTGATCTTCTTCTTTCTTACCCCAAAAGGCGAAAAAATGTTTCACCATTTGTTTAATGATTTCGGAATCAGTCATGCTTCGATCAAAAAAATAAGTGTCAGGGAAAACATAGCCCTCTAAACTCGTTAAGTGGGGAGGAGGATTTTGGCTTTCTGAGAGGCCTAAGGTTTGGATAAATTCATGGTTCTGGCACAGGAATAAAAAGTGACTCCGGGTTGCTAACCCTTTGGCAGTGAGGTCGTCTGCAATTTCGTAGATGTTCTCCCCCTCTCGGACCGTGACAGGATGAACAATGCTAATTCCTGAGGTTAAAACTGAAAAAATCTCGATGGGCGTCATTGTTGATGAAATTTGGTATTCCCCTGCTTTAACTCTTCTCCATTGTCGAGTCAGCCTACCTAGCCAAATGAAGTCCTTCCAATTGGAGATCGTCTGGCTCTGGGCCAAAGCTTTTGCAATTTCATTTTGATTTTCTCCCTTGTGAATTTCAATGACCTTTGCGTTGTGAGGGTCTGTCTGCGAATCAGCTTCGGAATCTGACTGAAGAGCAGTAAAAGCAAAAAAAGTCAGTCGAAAAAAAGGGATGCTCACAAAGAGGGCCGTTATCAGAATCAATGCCGCTAAGGTCAAGCTTCGTTTTTTTTGCTCCATGTATTCACTATTATATTGCAAAATGAGGCGGCCCACAAATTTTGGGTGAAATTTTTGGATTTTCCCTTTACTCATGCGAAATAGTTTGTTAATCGAGTCGAGAGCGGCATACGTCGCCGTTGAATCAATCCAAAAGTTAGCCGCGTTTGCGTTGACAATAAAGGTAAGTTGATCTTAAAACGAGCCATAGAATTCGAGACGCGGTTCAAATCACTCTGTTCCCCTCTTTGTGACAATTATCTGACAGCTGAATTTAAGGGGTGCCCGGTGACTTTAATTGGCCGTTAAAATAGTTGAGGAAATGAATGCATCTCAGAGAACTGAAGGAAAAGAAAATCGGTGAGCTAGTAGAAATGGGGAAAGAACTCGGTATCGAAAATGCCGGGGGAATGCGTAAACAGGATTTGATCTTTGCTGTACTTCAGAAAAAAGCAGAAAAAGATGAACACATTTATGCAGACGGGGTGCTGGAGTGCTTGCCTGATGGTTTTGGCTTTCTTCGGGCGCCTGATTACAATTATCTCCCAGGGCCAGACGACGTTTACGTTTCTCCTTCGCAAATCCGACGGTTTGGATTGAGAACAGGAGATACAGTCAGTGGATCTGTGCGAGCGCCCAAAGAGGGTGAAAGATATTTTGCTCTTCTCAAGGTCGAGCAAGTCAATTTTCAGACTCCAGAAATGAATGCTGAGAAAGTTCTTTTTGATAATCTCACTCCGCTTTATCCAAACAAGCGAATTAGTTTAGAGTATCAGCCGAATGTCTACAGCACTCGGATTATTGATATGATGGTGCCACTGGGTAAGGGGCAGCGGTGCTTGATTGTAGCTCCGCCCCGTGCTGGCAAGACAGTTTTGATGCAAGATATTGCAAATGCCATTACGACGAATCACCCTGAAATCAAGCTCATCGTTCTGCTGATTGATGAACGACCTGAAGAAGTCACTGATATGCAGCGTTCGGTGAAAGGTGAGGTTGTCAGCTCAACCTTTGATGAGCAAGCCTCAAGGCATGTTCAAGTTGCTGAGATGGTGATTGAGAAGGCGAAGCGACTCGTCGAAAATAAGTATGATGTGGTTATTTTACTCGATTCAATCACCCGTTTAGCGCGAGCCTATAATTCTGTCGTCCCCCCTTCGGGGAAAATCTTGTCTGGCGGTGTTGATTCCAATGCCCTTCATAAACCTAAAAGATTTTTTGGCGCGGCTAGAAATATCGAAGAAGGCGGCTCACTGACGATTATTGCAACTTCTTTGATTGATACTGGCTCTCGGATGGACGAAGTGATCTTTGAAGAGTTCAAGGGCACTGGTAATTCGGAAATCCATCTGGATCGTAAACTGATGGAAAAGCGTATTTTCCCATGTTTGGATATTAATAAGTCCGCGACACGAAAGGAAGAATTGCTTCTGCCCAAAGAAATTCTCAATCGACTTTGGATTCTTAGAAAGGTTCTCCATCCTATGAATACAGTCGATGCCATGGAGTTTCTATTAGGTAAGGTCGCTCAAAGTAAGACAAACGAAGAGTTTATAAAGAGCATGAGTAGTTGAGGGTAGTCTTGACCCTTTGACTCAGATTTGATAACAGAGGTTCTCACAGAGGTTTTCTATGAAACAAGGTATTCATCCACAGTATTTAGAGACTACAGTTAGTTGTGCTTGCGGTAACGTTATGGAAACGCGTGCAACTAAAGAAAATATTAAAATTGAAATTTGCTCAAATTGCCATCCTTTCTTCACCGGAAAGCATAAGCTGATGGACACTGAAGGTCGGGTTGAGCGGTTCCTTAATAAATATAAGAAAAAATAGATCCAAAACTTTCTCGCGAATGGTGGGGGCTTCTTATGATGAAACCGGCTGGCCAGTACACGAGCATAGGGGGCCAGGCGGTTATTGAGGGCGTGATGATGCGGTCGCCGCACTTTATTGCGGTCGCTCTTCGTAAGCCGGATCAAAAAATTGTCATTCGTTATTTGTCCTACTCTAGTGTGAGTCAAAAATTTTCGTTCTTGAAGAAGCCCCTCTTGCGAGGGGTCTTCACTCTCTTGGAGTCAATGGTTCAAGGAGTTGAAGCTTTAAGTTACTCTGCTCATATTGCCGCTGAAGAAGAAGGTCAAAGCGATGAGCTCTCTCGGTGGGCTATAGCCGGATCTTTATTGATTGCCTTCGTCTTGGGTATGGGGTTGTTTGTGGCTTTGCCTCATTTTATAGCGGCAATGGTGACCTCTTCTGCGAGAATTCAGCTGACTGCACAGAGTCCAGTTTTTCACTTGATGGATGGGATCTTTAAGATATTTATTCTTTTAGTTTATGTCTATTGCATCGCACTGATGAAGGACATTCATCGAGTTTTTCAATATCATGGTGCTGAACACAAGTCGATCTACACGTTTGAGGCGGGAGAAGAGTTGATTGTTGAGAATGCCCGCAGGCACTCGACACTTCATCCGCGTTGCGGGACGAGTTTTTTGTTCTTTCTTGTACTCATCAGTGTTGGGGTATTTAGTGTTATTTTCCCGGTGTTTCATTTGACTGAGCTTTCTCGGATTCCACTTTTGAATCACGTTCTGATGATTCTTGTGAAAATGTTGCTGATGTTGCCAGTAGCTGGCCTGGCCTATGAATTTATCAAAGCATGTGCATTGAGGATGGATAGCCCTTTTTTTCGAGTACTCATTTGGCCTGGGATGATTCTGCAGAAATTGACTACACGGGAACCCACGGATGATCAGCTGGAAGTGGCTTTAGCATCGCTGAGACAGGTTCTTCGCCTAGAAAAACCGAAGGAGTGCCTTCCTCTAAAGGGCTTTAAAAAGCAGTCACTGGAAATTAACAAGCTATCTGAATTAGAAATGACTCAGGCGGAGCTTGCAGAATTTTCAGAAAATTAGGTAAAACCAGACACACTTATGTTTGATAAACTAGAATCCGTCGAAAGACGGTTTGAAGAGATAGAAAGCCGCTTGGCAGATCCAGAAATTGCTAACCAACCAGGAGAGTTTAAAAGGCTTTCCCAGGAGCACGCGAGTTTGCAAGATCTGGTAGCAGAGTATCGTCGTTATAAACAGCATGGCTTAGAGGTTGTGTCCAATCAGGAACTCCTTGCTGAAAAGGACTCAGAGCTAGTCTCAATGGCTAGAGAAGAGCTCAAACGACTTGAGGTTGAACTAGAGTTATCGAAGAGAACTCTTCAGATTTTACTTCTTCCCAAAGATCCTCATGATGAAAAAAATGTGGTTTTTGAAATTCGAGCCGGAGCTGGAGGCGACGAAGCTGCACTTTTTGTTGGCGAACTTTTTAGGCTCTACCAGCGCTTTGCTGAGAGGCAAGGCTGGCGAGTGGAACTCCTTTCTGCTAATCCCACAGGATTAGGTGGGTTTAGAGAAATTATTGTGGAAATCCAGGGCGCTCGAGTTTTTAGTCGTCTGAAGTGGGAAGGGGGAGTGCATCGAGTGCAACGCGTTCCCGCAACGGAGGCCCAGGGACGTATTCACACTTCAACGGTCACTGTTGCTGTTTTACCTGAGGCCGAAGAAGTCGATGTGACGATCAATCCTATTGAGCTCAGAATTGATGTTTATAGATCGGGCGGAGCAGGTGGCCAGGGGGTCAACACAACTGACTCGGCTGTTAGAATTACCCATTTGCCGTCTGGTTTGGTGGTCGTTTGCCAAGATGAGAGATCACAGTTGAAGAACAAGGATAAGGCTATGAAAATCTTGCGATCTCGCCTATTAGATATTGAAATGGCAAGGGCCGCAAAAACTCAAACCGATGCTCGCCGCAGCATGGTCGGGACTGGGGATCGTAGCGAGCGGATTCGAACTTATAACTTTCCCCAAGGTCGTCTGACGGATCATCGAATTGGGCTTACACTGTATCAGTTGAGTGATGTGATGGAAGGCAAGATTGACGAGATTATTACTGGGTTGAGTGCCCATTATCAAATGGAGGCGCTCAAAGCTCAAGGCCTTGCTCACTGAATGAAGGGGGTGTGGAGCGAAGTCCTTACGTTTGGAGAGGCACTTCGAAAGATTAAGAAGATTTTAGGTTCCAATTCAAGTCTTGCCCTCAAGGGAGTTGTTCAGGGTGTGATTGACTCAGAAGCTGAGCAGCTGATGCGGGCGCTTTACCAAAAATTTACTGGAAATCCTTTGTCTCGGTTGGATTTGTATATGAGAGCTGGAGAAAGTCTTTGCCCAGATGGGCTTTGGGATGAGCTTAACCGGTTAGCTCATGCCCGCACAAGGGGCGAGCCTTTGCAATATTTAACAGGTGTTCAAGTATTCATGGATCATGAATATCAAGTGGGCCCGGGAGTTTTGGTTCCACGTCCTGAGACAGAAGTCTTGCTGACTGAAGCTGTAGCGATCCTTTCTCATTTGGGGCCCCAGTGGAAAAAGTCATCCCGGTTGGGCCTTGAAGTGGGTACTGGAAGTGGAGTTCTTTCGATAGAACTTCTCACTACATTTCCAAAATTGACGATTTTAGCCTCTGAATTCAGTCCTGAAGCGGAACGATATGCAAATTTGAATGGAAGAAAAATATTAGGTGAAGGGGAGAATGGCGAAGGACGATTTAAAATTCTATCTGTAGAATCCCCGAGTGAAGTTCTTGAGCCGTTTAAGAGGGAGCGTAAGATGTTCAAAACTTTTGGTCCCGGGGCTGATTTTTTGATTACCAATCCTCCCTATTTGATTTCCCCGTCGGACGGGGAAGCGAGTAACGAAGTTGAAAGTCAGGTCATGGATTTTGAGCCTGGCGTCGCTTTATTTGCGCCGCCAGAGGATCCTCTTTATTTCTATCGAAAAATTGCAGATGATGCAGATCAATTATTGGCTGCAGAAGGCTGGGTCTTTGCCGAAGTGCCGCATGAAAGAGCTTTGGTGATTCGTGAATTATTTAGAATGCCAAAGTGGAGTATCCGGTTGGTTCAGGACTTAAATCAGCGGGACAGGGTGTTGCTAGCTAAACTCAATACTTCTCAATGAGAGGGAGCGATTCAAATGGATAAAATTAGAATTCGAGGTGGCAAACCACTTTCAGGCACTGTTCAGGTGAGTGGATCTAAAAACGCTGCTTTGCCCATTTTGATGTCCTGTCTTCTGACAGACCAGCCTTGCCATTTTACTCGAGTGCCCCAGCTGCAAGATATTCGCACCACCCTCAAGCTGTTGGATCAACTTGGGGTTGTTGTTGAGTCGAAGCTTGAGGAGAGTTCAGTTTATTTGAATCCAAAGCAAATTAAGACGCATGAAGCACCTTACGACTTAGTGCGAACAATGAGGGCGTCAGTCGTGGTTCTTGGGCCACTATTGGCCCGATTGGGTAAAGCTAAAGTCAGTCTGCCGGGTGGCTGCGCGATTGGAGCGAGGCCAATTAATTATCACCTTCAGGGACTGGCTCGATTGGGTGCGGAAATTGTACTAGAAAACGGATATGTCGTCGCATCTGCGAAAAAACTGGTTGGCAATCGGGTGGTTTTTGAGTTTCCGAGTGTTACGGCAACCGAAAATATCATGATGGCAGCAGTTTTGGCCCAGGGAGAATCGGTCCTTGAAAATTGTGCAAAAGAACCCGAGATTGTTGATTTGGCAAGGGCTCTGAGAGCCATGGGGGCAGAAATTCAAGGAGAAGGAACGGGGGTTATTCGGGTTCAGGGCAAGTCATCTCTGAAGAGCTGTAGCTATGAAATTATGGGAGATAGAATTGAGGCGGGAACCTTTTTAGCTGCCGGATTTGCTACTGGAGGGACAGTTCGCGTGGAAGGTTTAGGGTCAGAGCCCATTGAGGCGTTGTTAGGTAAATTTGAAGAGGCGGGGGCAGAGGTGATTCGAGAGGCTGCCTCAGTCACGCTCAGGGCAAAAGGGCGGCCCCAGGGGGCTGATATTACAACTCTCCCTTATCCCGGCTTTCCTACCGATATGCAGGCCCAGTTTATGGCCCTCATGAGTGTTGCGGAAGGGGTTTCTCTGATTTCGGAAACCATTTTTGAAAATCGATTCATGCATGTGTCTGAGTTGGCTCGACTCGGGGCTGATATTACGATTCGGGGTCATACTGCATGCGTCAAGGGAAGAAAGAAGCTACAAGGGGCTCCGTTGATGGCAACTGATTTACGTGCAAGTGCGAGTTTGGTGATAGGTGGGCTTTGTGCACAGGGAGAAACTTGGGTGAATCGTATTTATCATTTGGATCGAGGATACGAAAAAATGGAAGAAAAATTGAGGCACTTAGGGGCAGATATTGTTCGAGTGAAAGGTCAGGCCGGTTCAGAAGATTAATTGAGAGGGTTGAGATGGAACAAACTCGCGATTGTCTATTTTGTAAAATCATAGAAGGGGTAATTCCTGCTTCTCTCGTATTTCAAGACGAATTTTTTATTTGTATTCGGGATGTTTATCCACAGGCTAAAATTCACCTATTACTTATTCCGAAAATGCATATTTCCTCATTAGATACTGCGTTTCCTGACGGTGGGGAGAGTCAGTATATTTTGGTAGGAAAGCTTTTTGAGGCAGCCGCAAAAGTTGCAAGGCTCCAAGGGCTTCTGCCAGGAGGTTTTCGTTCTATCATCAACACGGAGAAGAATGGAGGGCAGACAGTTTTTCATCTGCACTTGCATCTTTTGGGCGGAGAATTATTAGGGGATCAATTTGGGTAGGTCTGATTTTATTCAGATTTTTGATCCACGATAAGCCCCTTTTGGGATTTTCCAATTCGCTTTTGCCTGAGGAGTGTTTTGATATAGACTTGCACGCCCGGTTTGGGCTCGCTGAGCGGGGGGACTAAGCTTAGTTTTGTTTGGGCTTTTGAATTTTTTGCCTGATTCGGCCTCTCCTTGTTTAAAGAGTCCGGCTCCTCAGGGAGGGGACTGTGTTTTATTTGACCCTGTTGCGGAGCTGTTTTGGCAAATCCCAGGCTCTGGGCAATAGGGATCAAAAACTTGATAAGTGCTGAGTTAATTAGAGGAATCATGAAGTTCATATGCCTTTCTACCGAGGGCACCCCTGCGCCTCATGAGAGGTGCGTAGAAAAATTCGCCTTCAGACTACCTATCGGAAATTTTTATAGGAACTTTAGTAAAAAGTGCTGCGTAAAAAACTTCTTATCTGTTATTAATTAAATCAACTATGATGGATCTTTTTAAAAAATGTAAAGAATATGAAGATGCAAAACGAGTCCAGGCCGCGGGGGTTTATCCCTATTTCCGGCCCATTGAATCGACCATAGGTTCAAGCGTTGTGACCCATGGCAAGCGGCGTGTCATGATTGGATCTAATAATTATTTAGGACTCACTCATCACCCCAGGGTTCGGGCCGCGGCAAAGAGTGCCATTGATCGGTTCGGAACCGGATGCACGGGGTCTCGTTTTTTAAATGGAAATCTTGTGATTCATGAGGAATTGGAATATCGGTTGGCTCGATTTTTAGGCAAAGAAGCTTGTTTGGTTTTCAGTACAGGGTTCCTCTCGAATCAAGGTACCATGGCTTGTTTGGTCGGGCGGAACGATGTGATTTACTGTGACCGCGAAAATCATGCTTCGATCATCGAAGGCACTCAGGTAGCCTTAGGAGATACTGTTAAGTTTAAGCATAATAATATGCTCGATCTCGAACGAGTGCTCATCAGTACTCGACAGAAGTATGACGGCGCATTGATCGTTGCCGATGGTGTATTCTCTATGTCGGGCGATATTTTAAATCTTCCGAAGGCCGCAGAACTTGCGAAGAAATACAACTGCAGACTCTACGTAGATGACGCGCATGCTTTAGGTGTTTTGGGGAGTCGTGGTCAGGGAACTGAACAGCACTTTAATATGCCGGGAAGTGCTGATTTAGTTATGGGAACCTTTTCTAAGTCTTTTGCCTCCATTGGGGGTTGTGTTGCTGGGGATGCCGATGTTTTGGATTATGTGAAGCATAAGTGCAGGCCGTTTATTTTCAGTGCGGCAATGCCTCCTGCGGCTGTAGCAACGGTCTTAGAGTGTCTCAAGTTAGTGGAAGAAGAGCCAGAGCATTTGGCTAAATTATGGAAGAACGCTCGAAAGATGAAAAAAGAGCTTTCTCGAATGGGGTACAATACTCTGAACAGTCAGACTCCTGTTATTCCACTCTTAATTGGGGATGATTTCACTGCTTTTTCTTTTACTCAGAAACTTTATGAGCGAGGAGTTTTTGCTACACCTGTCGTCAGACCCGCAGTGCCTGAAGGGTGTGCTTTGATACGCACGAGCTACATGGCTTCTCATACTGACGATGATCTTGATTATGTGTTAGAAGTGCTTCAGGATTTGGGAAGAGAATTTGGAATTATTGACCAAAATCGTCAATCCGAATTGGCAGTCCTTGCACAAGTCCACTTTGGGGTTTAAGGTTCCTTCTTACAAAGTAGAGGGTTCTGAACAGTTGAAGGGGAAAATGAGAATGTACGAACTCAGGAGAGTGGAGACTTCGTCTCAGTGGGCAGCTTTTATTAATCTACCTTGGTTTATTTATCGGGATGATCCCCATTGGGTTCCTCCCTTGAAGATGGGCGTCCGAGATCTATTGGATACCAAAAAAAACCCTTTTTTTAGTCATGCCGAAATGTTTCCTATCGCGGCCTTTGAAGGTGAAAAGTGTTTAGGGCGAGTGATCGGTGTGATCGACCGCAATCATAATCAGTTTCATAGTGAAAAGACTGCTTTTTTTGGGTTTTTTGAGGCGATTCAGGATCAAAAGTTAGTCAACCAACTCTTAGATGAAGTGGCCAAATGGGCGAAGTCTAAGGGGATGGAAGTTCTTCGTGGGCCAATGAATCCCAGTACGAATCATGAGTGCGGCCTATTAGTCGAGGGTTTTGATGACTCTCCAACCGTCATGACGACTTATAATCCTTCCTATTATCCTGCGCTGCTGGAAGGCTGGGGGATGGTCAAAGCGAAGGATATGTACGCTTATTTAGTCGACAGCAGGAGAAAGGTTTCAGACCGCCTCATGGCTCACTCTGAGCGGCTGAAACAAGCTGGACAAGTCAAGCTTCGTCCTGTTCGGGCCAAAGATTTTGATGAAGAAATTGGTCGAATTTTCGACATTTACAATGATGCGTGGGAAAAAAACTGGGGGTTTGTGCCGATGGAGCCGGCGGAGTTTCGGCACCTAGCCAAAGATCTCAAGACCATTTACGATCCTGAGCTGTGTCTGATTGCGGAGGTCCAAGGGGAAGTCGCTGGCTTTGCCTTAACTCTACCGGACGTCAATCAAGCAATCAAAAAAGTAAAAAATGGCAAACTTCTTCCTACCGGGGTTTTTAATCTACTCTGGAACACTCGTGGTCCGGGGCGAAGAAAAACAATTAATCGCTGCCGAATTGTGACTTTGGGAATTAAGAAGGCCTATCGTGAATTTGGAATTGGTCCCCTTCTCTATACTGAGTATTTCAAAAGAGCTCCCGCGTTAGGGTATCCATGTGGAGAGGCTTCCTGGGTCCTTGAAGATAATAAGCCGATGAATCAAGCCCTTGAGATGATGTGCGGTCAGCGCACAAAAGTCTATCGTATTTACGACAGCGTGCTCTGAGTGATAGGGTTATCCCATGCGAATTCTGGGGGTTGACCCTGGTTCCCGATTAACGGGTTATGGCTGTATTGATGTGGTGGGGCGACACCTGACTCTTGTGACCCATGGGACTTTAATCCTGTCCAATACCAGCGGCAAGGCAGTGATTCCTTTAGAAGACCGTCTTTTGTCCATTTATCAGGGGTTATCTCAGATCATCCTTCAGTTTAAGCCAGCGGTCATGGTCGTGGAGAGAGTTTTTTTTGCCAAAAATGCCCTCTCTGCCTTGAAGCTAGGTCAAGCCAGGGGGGTCGCTGTGGTCACAGGAAAGGTGCATGCCCTTGAGATTGTCGAATATAGTCCAACCCAGGTGAAACTTGCTGTGGTAGGGCATGGTCAGGCTGACAAGGAGCAGGTCGCCCGGATGGTGCAAATTCTGGTGGGGCAACAGGAGTTTGCAACCTTTGATGCGTCGGATGGGCTTGCCTTGGCCATTTGTCACGCGCAGACGGCTCTTTCTGGAAAATTTGCTGCCCCGTTGCAGTCTTTGGGAGGGCAGCGTAAGAAAAGAGGACTATCGCTAGCAGAGTCCTTAGGGCTCGGGAAAATAGACAGGAAAAAAGAATGATCGGTTATATACGAGGCGAGATTCTCGAGAGTTCATGCGGAAAAGTATTAATCGGAATGGGAAGTGATGCTCACGGAATGGTGGGGTATTTGGTTTCCGTTCCCCAGGGTGCGCACTATGAGGCTTTGCGGATGGGTCAAGTTATCGAGCTTTATATCTATCCTCATATTCGAGAAGATGCATTTGATTTATTTGGCTTCAATTCTCGGATGGAAAAGGACTTATTTATGACCTTGCTCAGTGTCAATGGCATTGGGCCTAAGAGTGCATTAGGGATACTTTCTGCAGTTGATCCGTCATTATTGATTGAAGCAATTGTAAGTGGGGATCAAGTTTTTTTGACTAAAATACCCGGAATAGGGAAGAAAACAGCTGAGAGAGTGGTCGTTGAACTCAGAGATTCGGTTCGGGAAAAAGTCGATGCCGGAGGGTTTTTGTCGCTGACTCAAGGAAAATCAACTGCCTCTGCGGCAATTGGAGTCACGGCATTTCCCGGTACCTCGGGGTTTCAGGCGAGCAAAGAGTTTGAAATTTTTCGTGATGCAAAGGCGGCTTTACTGACACTGGGCTACCGAGAGCAGGATGTTCAGCCCCTATTGAAACGTGTTCTTGAAGAATCTGAGCCTCGATTTCAACGGGCAGAAGAATTGATTCAATCTGCTCTGAGGCAACTCTGATGCTTGAACCTCCTAGGATGGTGAGCCCCTTATCTCAGGTCGAGGGGTTGGGTGGTGATCATGCTGAAAAGAGTCTTCGCCCTTCTTTTATGGCGGAATACATTGGCCAGAGGAAGGTTAAGGAAAACCTCGCCCTCTTTATGGAGGCAGCTCGTAACAGAGGTGATGCACTGGATCACGTTCTATTGGCAGGCCCTCCGGGTTTAGGTAAAACGACTTTGGCTCATATCGTGGCTCAAGAAATGGGCACTCAAATTCATACGGTCACCGGGCCAAATGTGGAAAAAAAGGGCGATTTAGCGGCAATTTTAAACAATCTTCAGCCTCGTGACGTTCTTTTTATTGATGAGATTCACCGGCTCCAAAAAACCATAGAAGAAGTTTTATATGGGGCCATGGAAGATTTTAAACTGGACTTGATTATTGGTCAGGGTCCCGCAGCCCGAACTTTGAGTATTGAAATACCACGGTTTACTTTGGTTGGGGCTACGACTCGAACGGGTTTGCTCTCTAGCCCATTGAGAGATCGCTTTGGAGTTCAGCTTCGACTCGACTTTTATCCCGTAGAAGAGTTAGAAAAAATTATACGACGTTCTGCGGTCCTATTAAAAGTTGAAATCGATTTTGCAGGAGCTCATGAGTTGGCTCGTCGCTCGAGGGGAACTCCTCGAATAGCGAATCGGTTGCTGAAGCGTGTTCGTGATTATGCTCAAGTCAAAAAAGGGGTGTCTGGGGGAGTTTCTCAGATTAATAAAGAGATCGCGCAAGCTGCCTTGACTCTTTTTGAAGTGGATGATCGGGGCTTAGATTTTATGGATCGTAAATTTCTTCTTACGATTATTCAAAAATTTGACGGAGGCCCCGTTGGAATTGAGACTCTTTCTTCGGCGATTGGCGAGGAGCGAGAGACGCTCGAGGATGTATATGAGCCTTTTTTAACTCAAGAAGGGTTTGTTCAAAGGACCCCTCGAGGACGGATGGCGACTCGACTCGCATTCGAGCATTTGGGGCTGGCCTTGTTGCAGAAATGATACAGGTTGATTTTGAAAAGTGGGGTCATAGACACACTTCGTAGAAGAAGCGGACATTTTTTTTATCTAGCTGCGAAAAAGAGCGAGCTGTTTAAGGGTTAAAAATAAGGTGAGTCTTTAATATTGTTAGGGATTTTTATTATGATGCGATTGAAGTTAAAACATTCAACGAAACTCCATTTTTGGGCACAGGGCTTGCTGTATAGAGCGTCATAAGCAAGGAGAGCCATGATATTACAACGTACGATTCAAGGTGAGGTTTGTTTGAGTGGAGTTGGGATGCATTCTGGAAAGATGACTCGACTCACTCTGAAGCCAGCCCTACCTAACCGGGGGATTGTCTTCGTTCGCACCGACCTTGCGCATCCTTTGGAAATTCCAGCACACTATAGGAATGTTGTTTCAACTGAAATGGCAACGACCTTAGGTCGCGGTAAAGTCACTGTGAGTACAGTCGAGCATGTACTGGCTGCCCTCCAGTGCTTGAGTGTCGATAATGCGGTCATCGAAGTGGATGGCCCTGAAATTCCGATTATGGATGGGAGTGCCAGCGCCTTTCTCGATGCCATTTTGTCAGTCGGCACCTTATCTCAGCTTCAATTCCGTCCGTACTTGGCACTTCGTAAAAAAGTTGAACTGAAAATCGGAGAGAAGTGGGTCGTTGCAGAGCCCGCTTCCCGTTTAGAAATTCATGCTTCCATCGAATGGGATCATCCTTCGATTGGCTATCAGGAATTTCACTATCAAGAGGGATCCACCTCCTATGAAGAGCTTCTTCGTTCCAGGACCTTTGGCTTTCTTTGGGAGGTCGAGGGACTGAAAAAGAAGGGACTTGCTCGAGGCGGTTCTTTAGATAATGCAGTGGTCTTGGATCATGCGCTTGTCTTGAATCCAGAGGGACTGCGTTATCCGGATGAATTTGTAAAACACAAAGTCTTGGATGCCCTAGGGGATTTGAAGCTAGCTGGGATCGCTCTTCATGCCTATATTCGCTTGCATCGAGCCGGACATGACCTTCATAGCCAGCTCCTTCATGAGATTTTTAAGGACGCAGATAACTTTGAAATCGTGGATGGAACAGAAAAGAGTGATTTTCTGACTACGCGAATTCCAGCAATGGCGAGTGGGTTTGCTACGGGCTAGGGCCATTTTCGGGAATTCGTTATTCTATTTGTAGATTTATTTGGAAACTTAGATTCAAATAGAAGGTATGCACACCCGAAAAGTCAACCCTCCTTGACTCAGTTCACCGGCTCATCGAAAATAGGCGGTTAAAGTTTATGGTTCCTCGAGGTAGCCGCCCTCCAGTCGAGAGAGGTGTCATCTCTCGAAGGGATTGCGAGTGATGCCCAAGTCAAAGCTAAAACAGTAGGCAACCCATGCGGGCCAAGAAAAACACCTCAGAGGCTTGAATGCTTTACGAGAAGAGGAACTGATTCAGGATTTTATCCTCGTCTCTCAGGATCTAAAATTTCGAAAGCTCGATGGAGTGACGATTTATCCTTGGAAAGAGTTTTTAGCCCTTTAGGAATGTGACGCTCGGTTACTTGTGACGGCGATAAACGGATGGACGCTATAATCAGCGAGATTGTGCGATGGTATCTCAATTGAATGATGGTGACAAAAATAGGTGTGGTTGGTGCTTGTCTGACCCAGTTTATGTCGAATATCATGATCTGGAGTGGGGCGTCCCAGTTCACGATGACAGAAAACTATTTGAGTTTTTAATTCTTGAAGGTGCTCAAGCAGGACTGAGTTGGTTCACGATTTTGAAGCGCCGTCATGGTTATCGGAGAGCTTTTTTTGAATTTAATGTGAAACAAGTAGCCAAACTAGGGGAGAAGGATGTGCACCGATTATTAAAAAATGAAGCTATAATCCTTGATGTCCTCACCGGCCTAAAGGCCCCTTTCGGTCCGCTTTCGCGGCGGTGATTCCCTTAAGCAACTTTCGTCGCTCTTAGCGAGTCACGCCCGACTCGGAGAATATTCTTTGCTGCATTGACGTCTCGGTCATGGCGGCTGTGACATTCGCTGCAAATCCATTCTCTTATTCCAAGACCACTGAGTCC
>JANNCA010000079.1:0-2312 GCA_031386075.1 Oligoflexia bacterium | reverse complement strand
TTTACTTCATCTGCCGGTTCTGCGGTTTTTTTTCCGCATGCATCAGGGGCGCTCTGGTCGGTTCCCACCGTTGCCATACCCTCCCCTGAATCTTTGATTAGAAGTTTAAGTCTGAATCCTTGGAATCCATTTCAGCTTGGATTAAGTCTTTGTGCTCATCAAGAATTGCTTGAAGGTGAGATTCGTATTCTTCAAGAGATTCTACGTATGGGTATGGCACTGGAATAACTTTTCCATTTCGTATTTTATCCAGTTTCTTCAGCCATTGGTTCAATTCTGAAAGAACCTCATCCATACGATAGATTGCATCATCAGTCATGATCAGCGCGGTCGTTCTGAGATCATTCGTTTTAGATTCCATCGGACGCCTTCACAATCATATCTGCAGAAATTGAGTGACATTTTTTCACCATTGCAATGGTCATTGCAGCAAGTGCGATATTACCCATTTTACGAGGGAGCCCCTGCCCTAATTGCCTGAGCATCGGATAAGCTTGATCTTCAAATAAAGGGTCGATTCGACCGGCCAATTTCATATGGTGTAGAATATAGTCCTGGGCCTCGTCGTCCGTTGTGATCCCCTCCATGTGGTATTTTAGGGTAATCCTCTGATTGAGGGGTTCATGGAGCCTCCGTTTCAGGGTCTCTTTTAGGTCAGATTGTCCGATCAGCACAAATAGGAATGGGAGCTGGGAGTCCATTTGAAAGTTAGTGATAATGACGAGCTCTTGTAGAGTTTGATGATCTAAAAGCTGAGCCTCATCTAGGATGAAAACCGGGGTTTTTCCCTGGTGAAAATAGAGATCTGTTACCGATCTTTGAATCTGCTCAAAGAGATCTGTTTTTCGCATGCGAGAGGGAAGCTTCAGCAGTTGATTGAGTTGGCGATAGAGATCATTCCCGTTTACAGTGCTTAGCGGACTATAACAGTGAATATGGGTTTGGGGATTGAGCCCGTCCGCAAATTTTCTGAGCACACTTGTTTTTCCAGCACCAGGCTCTCCTGTTAAGCAGAAGAGGCCACGATTTTGCTTGAGGTGTTGGAGCCGTGCCATCGCCTCGCGAATATCGAAACTTTCAAACATTTGATCTGTTTTCAGTTCTTTTGAGAATGGGAGCCGCTTTAGGCCAAAATAAGCTTGAATCATGAATCACTCCTTGGAGTTTTATTAGGGTTGCTCTCCAAATTTACCTGGTGGAAAGCTACGTCAGAAATTCGAGGAGTGGGCTTGTAGGTTCTCCCGTTGAGCTGACTGTCTACAGGATGAATCCTCTGAATGCGGGTCCCATTTTTATAGAGGTAAACCTCGTTAGGGCGGTCCTGAGGGTATTTAAGTTCTACCTTTTGACCAATAAACTGAGGAGGCACTTCAAAGATATTGGATAAAAGGGAAATTGTAGAGTCCTTATTCACTGATCGCAATGCAGTAACTAGAAAAAACTCATCCAGATTTTCTTCAGCAATCCTTTTACGTGGGTAATCGCGGATTGAAAATTGATACCGGTCAATGGGGCGAGTATTGATCCCATGATGATGCGAATGATGGTAGGCATTTCGAAGCCAGTGAGAGAATGCATCATTGAGCCCTTTGATATCCAGGGTCTGATTTTCTTTAATCGTCACTAGGAAGCCTTCTCGGACGGTCCTAAAAAATCTTTCATTTTTTCCACGAGAAGAGGAGTCGTAGGGTTTTGAATGAACCAGGCCTACGTTTAAATGGGCACAGACTCGTGCCAAATATTGACTTGAAAAGGCAGCACCGTTGTCGCAGTACAGGCGGTCGGGGACCCCAAAACTCAGTAAAGCATCCTTAAAAACCATTTCAATCAATTGAGTCGTCTCTACAAATCCAAAAAGACTGCCAACGATCATTCGACTGTGATCATCAATTATAGCCAGTAAGATTGATTTCTTACGGCGTTTACCTTGTGGATCTTCCAGCACGTGGGGTCCATGCATAAAATCGCAGGTCCAAAGCTCACCAAAATATCGCATCTCAAATCGCTTGCGCGCAGTGGCAGTGCGAACTTGATAAAGTCCTTCTATTCTAAGAAATCTCCGGAGAGTCTCCATACTGATTGGAGGAGTGCCTAAAAAATTATTCTTTAAGCAATGGCCATAGAACTTCACGACGCTGATATCTAAATGATCAGCTCGCAGTTCTTTAATCTTGATTCGATTCTCCTTCGACAAAAGTCGTACCTCGTCTAAAGTACCGGTCTAAAAAATCTTACTCAAATCCCGTAGAGTTACATGTGAGTTAAACCATGAAATTCATTGGCCTGTGGGCTGATGCGATGACAAATAAGGG
>JANNCA010000342.1:0-3479 GCA_031386075.1 Oligoflexia bacterium | reverse complement strand
TAAAAAACTGAACCATTGGAGCGCCTTGTTCAAGGTTGCTTTCCATTGACCCTTGAAACTCATCTCCTGCGTCGAGCCAGATGAAGTGGTTTCCGAACTCGGATCGTAAAATTCGAACATAGGATGCGAGAACTGCGCCTCCAGCGGCCTCATAGGGGGTGGGCTGGACACCTTGGGTCTCTCGAGTCATCAAAGCTTGAGGGGCGAGGCTACCGTGAATATCGTTGGTTCCTAAAATAGCAAGGGTTTCTAGGCCACCTCGAGGTTCGCCAGGAAAAAAATCGTCATCGGTTAAATGAGGACTTTTCTGAGCGGAGTTACAACTCCCGATGAAGAGTAAAAGGATCCAAGTAAACCCAAGTGGGTTAAGTTTTCCTGTGGGTTTTATAATCATGGGTCGTATCATGATTCAGATTCCGGGTGCCTGTCAATGCCGCTCTTTGCTTCTTAATGAAGGAGCTAAGCCCGTCAAATTCGGTTGACTATTTAAATACAAAATAATAATGAACTCCTTATGTTTTATATTTGTTCCCTAAGTCTCATCCTTTTTTGGAGCATTGCAGGGTTTTCAATGGATCCAGGGTTTCAGATAAAATCTGAAAATCCGAAGTCAAATCTCAATCAAGTCAATAAGTTCGGACGGACCAAGGCTCATTTGGCTGCCCAATTAGGAGACCTGAATAAGATTGTAGAAATCTCAGAAAAGAACCCGGAACTTTTCGAAACAAAGGATAGCTTAGGGGTAACACCGGGACATTTCGCCGTTGGGCTAGGCCACGTTGAAATTTTTGAAGTCATTCTAAAATCCTTCCCCAGGGCATGCGAGGCCCAAAATAACGCGGGCGAAACGCCTCTCCATTTGGCAGCGGCCTGCGGGAATGCAAAACTCGTTGAAATCATCGTGAATGCTGCTCCTCATGTGATTCGAGCGAAAGATCATGACGGTTGTTATGCATCTCACATGACGTTAAGGAATCAGGACACCCGATGTCTCGAACTGATTTATAGTCAGGATCCCTTAATTCTCAGTGTAGCTAGCAAAAAAGGATTCACTCATGCCCACCTGGCAGTTGTTCGTGGTTCTCTCGAGTTTTTTCAGTTCATCGTCCAAAATGTTCCAGAATTGCTCGCGGTCTGTTCTCATGACGGCAAGACCCCGATTCATCGCGCGGCTATAAGTCTGTGTTGTACAAAACTTGAATATTTGATCAGCGAAGGAAATGGAAAAATTTCTGATCCCATTCAGTTTGCAATGAGCAAGAAAGATCTTGATGGATTTTCTCCTGCTTATTTTTTGGAAAAGCACTTAGAGAAGTTGGGATCTCAACTACCGGAAGGGCATCGGGTTCGAGTTTTAAACCTAACGAACAAAATGAGAAAAATTGAAGTTGATTTTTATATAAAAATTCAAGATCCAGATTTTTTTGTTTTAGAACCTCCCTCTTTAAAGCAAAAGAATAAGAATAAGAATAAGAATAAAAAAAAGAGAAGTCGAACCCAAGCTCAGGGTTTACTGGCTGAAGCTGTGACGGCAATTCATCCGGAAATGGACCAGAAGGCTTTCTCTGGACAGAGAGTGTCATCCAAGGAAAAACAAGAATTGCTTGAATCAGTCGATCCAAGTGAAATTCGGGTTCGAATTCCGCTGGAAAGACTACCCCTGACGGTTGCTACGGTCAGTGAAGCACTTCAGTTTGACTCCCCATTTCTTAACAGAGTTCCAATTTCTGCCCCCTCCCATTTTTACGTAGATATTCCTAGAATCAATCCGAATGGCGGACTTACAGACATGACCGTCCTTCAGGTGGATCCGATCGTTCTTGATTTTGTTCCAGATGATTCTTCTCAGACAGTCAAGTCTCGATATGTACCGGTTGCTGCGGCTATTTATCTGGGTGACTCTAGATCTGGCCGGAAGCATGTCGTTGAATGGAAAAGAGAGCCTTGGATTTACTGGGCTTCTATCGATGACGGGGAGCAAGAAATTCATCTCAATACAGAAGAATCTCAGAGAGCAGTCACGTTGAGTGTAGAAACTAGCGCGACCTCCATTTTATACGTTCTGGAGAATTAAGCAGATTTTTGGTGTGGAGGAAGAAAGCGCGGTAAACCCTTTAGTTTTAAATCGAACTGAGGCTGACCCGACTCTTCATACCAACGAATGATCCGGATATTTGCATCGATATCTTGATTAGAATACTTTGGATAAGTAGGCAACAAAATCACTGATTGAGCAACTCTCTCAGCTTCAGGGCAAGCGGTATAGAATTGTTTGAAGCTTTCTAGATGAGCACAGTTTTTCAAGTGCTGGGGAGCAATATCCCTGTGAAAATACATCATCCATTGAATGAGGCTCTCACGCTGATCGCATTGAATGGGGTAATAAGTGTATACGTGTCGGTGTGCATCAGGGGCAGGTGGTTTGATGAAGGACTTTGATGAAGGATGAGAAAGTATACCTGAAGAATACCTCTCAGCGGCCGAAATTCTGATCTGTGTATCTCGCTTGAGATTCTTCCATTGCCGTAAGATGAGTCGAGCCTGTCCGGGGGATATGCGGCATTGATAGTGTTTTGGAAGACGATCTCGCCTCGAAAGATCTAGTTCAATCGCGACGATGCGATTGATTGCCTGAACGTCGTGAATCGATCCGTATCGGAATATCCTGTGCACTAGGGATCTATATAAAGGATCCCACCCCAGAAGAGTGATCGAAGCTGCCGAGAGCGTTTTTTTGAGAATTCTTTGACGGCTAAAGTCAGGCCAAGAGTCTATTTCGTTTCGAATTCGCTTAGCGAGATCTCCACACGGGGTCACGATCATACCCCCAAACCAGGCGTTGATATTTTTGTAAGTCCCAAAACTATAGATTCCTGCTGTTCCAAATGTGCCGAGTTTTCTTCCGGAAATACTGGCACCCAGTGCCTGGGCTGTGTCTTCGAGTAAGGGCAGCCCCTTTTGTTTGCAGATGGCTTGGATTTCTTCAATTTCTGCAGAGATCCCGTGAAGGTGGGTCACCAGGACGGCACCTGATTTCTGACTGATTTTTTTTCGGAGATCATCGGGATTCATATTGCCTGTTTGAGATTGCACATCCACAAAACAGGGGACACCCCCGGCGGCGATGACGACATTCACGACATCGGCAATGGTGTAGGGTGACATGAAGACTTGAGCTCCGGGTGAAATCAGATGTCTGATGGCCAGATAAATTCCAGTTCGTGCCATTGGCAGCGCAATCGCGTGTTGGACTTGAAAGTCTCGACTGATCTGGGACTCAAGGTCTTCGACACTGGACCCCTGATTCCACTGATCTGTCAAGATTTCCTGAAAGGGCGTGAGGTAATTCGAAATATCTCCATAAATTCGATATCTAGATTGAGGGCCTAGCATTTTCCCTCTGTTTTCGAAGGCGAATTTGCTGGGGAAATCGAAGACCAAATCGAAGGATGAAGGGCATTCACGAAGCGTATGTAGCG
>JANNCA010000073.1:0-6090 GCA_031386075.1 Oligoflexia bacterium | reverse complement strand
TGCCGGAGGAGCGGCGCTCTCTGTGGGATATGTTTTAGGAAAAATGGGCGCTCAGAAAGTTTGGATCGTGAATCGAAACCTTCAGCGGGCCAGACGAGTCACAGAACTTTTGGGTGACCGGTTTCCAGGCACTGAGTACTTAGCTCTTCCTGATCATTCTCGATTACAGCACTCTCATTTAGAATTTGATATTCCTATTTCAATCTGTGTGAACGCAACCCCGGTAGGAATGAAAGGATATGACGCAAAATGTGATTCCTTTGCGCTGATGCTACCGGTTATTTTTTCTCAGATGAAAAAGAATGCTTGGGCATTTGATTTGATCTATCGTCCTGTCCAGACTGTTTTTCTCAATGCAGCGAATGCTCATGGACTGCGTTTACAAGGAGGATTAGACATGTTGATTTGGCAGGCCCTGGCAACCTGGGAAATCTGGGTTGGTAAAATACCCCGTGCAAAGAAAGAAATGCTAAAGGAAGGGCTAAAAGAAGAGTTGATGCGCTGTCTTTCGAAAAAATTGCCCAAAAAATAGTGAAAGGAAAGTGATATGAGTTTTCGGTTTCTGACTGCGGGAGAGTCCCATGGGCGAGGGTTAGTTGGAATTTTAGAGGGGCTTCCCTCAGGACTGGAAGTGACCCTAGAAATGATTCACCTCCAGATGAAGCGAAGAAAGCTCGGTTTGGGTCGTGGCGCGAGGCAGAAAATCGAATCTGATGAAGTGGAGATTCTTTCTGGAGTTCGATTTGGCAAGACTTTAGGCAGTCCCATTGCCCTTTTGATTTGGAATCGGGATTTTCAGGCATGGAAAGACATCATGCAATCCGAACCTTATGAGGGTCCTGTGCGGCGTCAGGTCGAAGTACCTCGACCCGGGCACGCGGACTGGGCAGGAGGGATTAAGTATGACCATCAAGATATGCGAAATGTGCTCGAACGTTCGAGTGCTCGAGAAACTGCGATTCGTGTAGCGTTAGGTTCCATTGCTAGGAAGTTCCTAGAGGATCTTGATATTCGCATCGGAAGTCGGGTCACTCGAATTGGGTCAGTGCAGGACTCTAGTGAATTTAGGGTTTCAGTTGCAGAATTGAATTCCGTTGCTGACCTATCAGGAGTGAGGTGCACGAGTGAGGCTGCAACAGAGGCCATGGCCTCAGAGGTTGAGCGGGCCAAAAAAGAAGGCGACACCCTAGGCGGAGAGTTTGAGGTTTGTGTTTCAGGGTTACCTATAGGGTTAGGGAGTTATGCGCAATGGGATCGGCGGCTCGAAGGGCGAATTGGCGAAGCATTTTTGAGTTTAAATGCGATCAAAGGAGTTGAAATTGGACTCGGGTTTAAGTCTGCCGCAATGAGAGGGTCACAAGTTCATGATGAGTTCCATCCGGGTCAGAAAGAAGGGTCAGTCTGCTTCAAGTCAAATCGCTCGGGAGGCATTGACGGGGGGATGTCAACGGGCCAGACCCTGATCATTCGGGCCGGCATGAAACCTCTTTCTACTTTAATGAATCCACTTCATTCGGTAAATCTTCGCACTGGAAAGGCCGAGGAAGCTCATGTAGAACGGTCAGATATTTGTGCTGTTCCCGCGGCTGCCGTCATTGGAGAGTCACTTGCAGCCCTGGTATTGGGAGAATTGATTTTGGAAAAAATGGGTGGGGATTCAATGAAAGAGGTAGATTATCGTGTTAGAGAGTGGAAGCGATCCTATCAACTGTAATCTCTATTTAACAGGGTTTATGGGGGTAGGGAAGTCGACGGTAGGACCACTCCTAGCGGCCCGTCTAGGGAGGGATTATTTAGATTTAGATCATTTGATCTCGGACCGCGCAGGACTCAGTCTTGCTTCTTTATTCAAAGAAAAAGATGAGAACTATTTTCGCCAGTTGGAGACTTCACTTTTGAAAGAAGTGTCCACTCGGACTCAACACGTCATAGCTTTAGGCGGCGGGTCTCTATTGCAAGAGGTAAACAGAAAAATACTGAGTGAGTCTGGACTCTGTATTTATCTTCGTGCGGATATGGATACCCTGGCCGAAAGAATTATTCAAGCGCCGTTGGCCACTCGCCCGTTGCTCGAAATGACTTCAGATGAATCTCTTGCAGTTCGAGTGAGAGTGCTGATGAGGACCCGTAAGCGATTTTATGAAGACGCTCATTTAGCCATTGATACGGACGGAAGGTCACCTCATCAGACTGTGGCCGATATTTTAGCACTTCTCAAGGGAGGCAAGTGCGGTTAGCTAGGACTTCCTTATTTTCAATGGTTTGCCGCGAATTTTGAAGTGAGCAGGAAGTAAGAGAAAAGTTTCCAGTGGGACAAGGCACGTGGCAGTCGTCGATGAGGGTTTGTGCTTCTCGATAAGCATAGATTTTGGGACCCGGACATTCGCTTATTACGCTTAACGTGGTTTCATCAAAAAACTGAGGGGAATGGGTGATCCATTCAAGATAGGTAATCATCGCTTCCCGATTAACGGTCAATTTCTTGGGAATGAAGATGCAAGGTTTTTCGCGCTCGGCAGAGGAAAAGGCAATCCAGTGATGAAGGGGTACTCCAGGAAAAACCGTAAAATAAGAATGATAAAGTTCTTCTTTGACGAAACTGGGCCATAGATTCATCCTGTCCAGGTGTTCAACCCATAAATTTCCCACGGGGAAAAAATAAGAAAAAGCGATTAAAATGGCAATAGGTCGTGACATTTGCGATGCAAGCCAACTTGTGCCGATGAGACCTAGCCACAGGACGGGATAAGTATAGCGGGCGAAATGAAGGCCACTCGCGAACTGAACGATGAGAGTGCCTAAGAAAGATAGAAAAACAAGCCGTATAAAAAAACGAGTTTGAGAATTTTCTGAATTTTCGTTCTGACGATTGCTCAACAGGTAATAAGAGCCTGCGATGAGGCTGGGAGGCCAAAGGTAGAAAAGCCAGATGCTGAGAAAATCGTAAGTTTTTGCAGTTTGAGAAATCCAATGGCGAGGGAAAAAGAGGGTCTTGAAGTTTCCAAAAGGATGATTTGGCAGGTTTGTAAATTTCTTCATCAGAGCATTTAAAATCAGTGCAACCAAAAGTGCCCCAACCAACGGGAAACAATTTTTGTTCATTTTTGCTGTTGGGTTCTCGGTGCGCGGATGAAAATTCTTCCATCCGAAGGTGAGAATTAGCATCAAAATAGCTACCATTGCGCTATCTTTGAAGAGGATAGCGAGGCAGGCTGACGTGAAAGTAATCCAACGAAATTTTGAGGAATTGGGTGCTCGTTGAAGCCCAAAGAGGCCTCCTAATGAGATGTTCAAAAGGATCAGTACTGGGGTTTCCATCATGACTTGAGTGCTGTTGAGTAGAAATAGAGGTGAAAAAAATAAAAGTGAATAGAAGATCCCTGCACCTTTGCGGCTAGTTTTTTCGATTTGATGAATCATCCAAAGTAAGGAGAGGAGTGAAAGGCAACTGTAAATCAAGTGAAGAGACAAGGGTTTGAGATTCCCAAACCAAACTCCTAGCAAGTGATACATCGAGTAATTGAAAAGATAAAAAATATAAGGTTTTCCTGAAAAAAGTGAATCTCCTAAGGGTGCTGACTGAGCAAAATTCAAATAGTTATTTTCATCGACATGAATCCCAATGGGTCGTTCCAATAAGAATAGGATGAGGAATGCCATCCCTGCGAATGCCCAATACCCATAACGACGGTTGTTGCCCATTGAAACTTTCATTAAGATTGAAATTTCTCACATCTTCGGGGAAATGAGGATCAAAATTTGCCCTCTTGTGGTAAAATAAGCCTAGACTCTCCGTAAGGTGGGGTGTAAAAAGTATGGATTTAAAACTATTCTTATCAACTTTTGTTTTGATTTTTCTAGCAGAACTGCCAGACAAAACTGCGGTAGCTACTCTCATTATGGCTACGGGTGATCATCCGATTGCAGTTTTCGGAGGAGTTGCAGGAGCCTTTCTCATTCAAAGCTTAGTCGCTGTCTGTTTTGGAAGTGCATTTGCACTCCTTCCGTCCGAGGTGGTGAAGGTAGGTGCAGGTATCTTGTTTTTGGTTTTTTCTGTGGTGATGTGGAGGAAGGCAAGAGCAGATAGTCAGCATGAAAATGATTCAGAAGGTCCCAATACACCGGTCAAGGCCTCAATAAAAACTTTTGGTAAAACTTTATGGGCATCCTTTATGGTGATTTTTGTTTCTGAATGGGGAGACCTGACCCAGCTTGCGACTGCAGCTTTGCAAGCTAAACATCAGGCACCCTTCACTATTTTTATTTCAGCTACTTTGGCACTTTGGTCTGTTACCGCCCTAGCTGTCTTCATTGGAAATAGAATGAAGGAGTTCATAAATCCTTTTCTGATTCAACGGATCGCAGCCGTAGTTTTCTTTGTTTTTGGGACGGTGATTTTAGTCGGTGCTATTTTATGAAGAAAATTTTTGTTCGTTTGCCCGATCAACAGACTGAAGTTTGGGTGGGAAGTCAAATTCTTATAAAAGCCCTGGAACACATCTCTGCGCGAATGGATCACTCGAGGAAAGCGTTTATTCTTGCTGATAGAGTACTGCGTGATTCTGTTAAAAAGTTGATATTGACCTTAAAAGGAATGGGCTGGACTGTAGAAGTATTTTCAGTGGCGGCTACTGAGGACTTTAAAAATTTTGAATCGATCTATCCTCTTTACGGTAAACTCCTTGAGGGCAATGCGGATCGGAATTCAATAGTGATTGCCTTGGGGGGCGGTGTGATTGGAGACGCTGCAGGTTTTTTGGCCGGAACCTATATGAGAGGCATTCCCTGGATTGTGATCCCTACGACGATATTAGCACAGGTAGATAGCTGTCTGGGCGGCAAGACTGGGGTAAATCATCCGATCGGTAAAAATCTGATAGGCCTCTTTCATCACCCTTCTTATGTTATTTGTGACACCTCTCTTCTTGGTAGTCTATTGGGTAGTCTGCCTGTTCGAGATCGGATTTCTGGCCTTGGAGAGATGGTTAAAATGGGTTTGATCATGGATCCAAAATTTTACAAGAGCTTAGAAAAAAACTGGAAGAAAGTTTTCGAGTTAGATGATTTTGAGTTGAATCGGGTCATTCATCAGTCCCTCGTCATGAAGGCTCAGCTCGTTGAGCAGGATCCTCGGGATCAGCTTGGATTGAGAGAAGTGCTCAATTTCGGTCATACGATCGGCCATGCTTTGGAGGCTGAATGTGGTTATGGTTATTTGAGGCATGGTGAGGCGGTGCTCTGGGGGATGCGCGCTGCGGTTTACCTCTCAGTACTTCAAGGTCATTTGGAACAGCAGGTCCACCTCGAGATCGATGGATTTTTAGCTAGTTTGTCAGTGCCACTCTTACCGAAAGAGCTTAAGGTTCACCAAATTCTAAAAAGATTAAAATCGGATAAAAAATCTCGCCAAGGGAAAGTGCGATTTGTTTTATTGAAAAGTATTGGCAAAACTTTATTAGATGCTCATGTTCCTGATTCTGCGCTTAGGCAGACCATTCGTTGGCTCATGGGAGTGAGCAGGTGAAAATCTTAGTCTTACATGGACCTAATCTAAATTTATTAGGCGAGCGTGAGCCTGAGATTTACGGAAAGATGACTCTTTCTCAATTGAACACTAGATTACGCAAGTTTGCGCTCACTCATGGGGTGAGGCTTCGAATTCATCAATCTAATTCTGAAGGGGATCTGATTGACTTACTTCATAGTAATCGAAAGTGGGCTAACGGTGTCGTGATCAATCCTGGCGCCTATAGTCACTATTCTTACGCCATTCGAGATGCGATTGCTAGTATTGGTCATCCTACGGTCGAGGTTCACCTTTCGGATATTAAAAAGAGAGAAAAATTCAGAAAAATATCGGTTGTATCTCCCGTTTGTGTTCGCCAGATTTCAGGACTCGGCTGGAAATCCTATCTAGAAGGGATTAAGTTTTTGATTGGGGTTTGAAAAGGATCAGTTTGAATTTTATAAATCTCAAGATTACCTTTTGGGACAAGGCATTCAAGAAAATGCTTTTCGGTTCTATAGATTTAGATCCCGCGCACGACAACATTTTCTTGAATGCTAAAATTAAAGGATAAACGCAATTCC
>JANNCA010000398.1:0-22823 GCA_031386075.1 Oligoflexia bacterium | reverse complement strand
GGAGCTCTATCTAGCTCCCTGTATCAATTATCAATACTCTAAAACCGTTGCCTTTTCTCTCCTTTACGAAGTCTATCTGAGTCATACGCTTGGGAGGCGATTCGGAGTTCTGAATCATGATGGAACTGATTTGGAGCCTGGAGTGATCTGGGATATTACGCCCAAGATCATGATTAATCCTTACATCAATATTCAGACCGGAGGTAAGATCAACCTGAAGTCTACTTCACTGGGTTTGATGGTCAATGTAGGGCTTCTTTGAGAAAAATTCCATAGGGGGCGGTTTTAGGCGACTTTCCGGGTTGTCCTGGTCAGGGAAGAGTTTTGGTGGAGTTCCTTGAGTCTGGCTTCTGAGAGTATCTGGATCACCTCCCTGTCGCTCACTTGCGGAAAATCGTTATAAAATTCACTGATTGAAAGAAACTCTTCGGGAGTTTCAAGTGCCACAAATAGATCTGCTTCACGTTCTACTGCGTGGGCAGCTTCGAGTGACGCAACGGGAGTTGCTACAATGAGTTGATGAGGATTTTGTGATCGAATCGCTCGCACAGCAGCTAGCAGGGTAGATCCTGTCGCGATTCCATCGTCAATCAGGATTACAATACGGCCATTCGACCGAGTGGCAGGACCGACGGGAGAATAGGCGCGACGCCGTTCTTTAAGTTTTGAAATCTCTTCGGTAGCTGACCGAATAAAGTATTCTGATGAGATTCTGTAACGATCTAGCGCCCTCGAGCGGTAGAGAGTTCCGAATTCACTCACGGATCCAATGGCGAACTCAGGATTGTCAGGGGCTCCAATTTTGTGGACAAGCACTACATCTAGATCACCCTCTAAGCGATCCGCAATCAGCTGGGCCATGGGCATTGCGCCCCGCGGAATTCCTAATACAAGCGGATGCTCTCCTTGATAGGAGGCTAGCCTGTCAGCAATGAGTTCGGATGCTTGTATTCGGTCTCTAAAACATCTGAAAAGGCATTCGTTTTGGGGTTCTTCCATTCACTAGAATCGGTGCAAGAGCTAATCCCTAAATCACTTGCATAGGGTGAAAAATTTCTTGAACGAAGTCGCTTCCTGCTTCATTTCATGATTTCAATCCAGTAGCATGATGTGCTGATGCAGCTGATGGTGACATCCCCACATAGTGGAGAAATCATTCCTTCTGAAGCGGTTTGGCTGATGGGCGTGGACCCAAGGGTTTTACTTACGGATGTGGATCGATTCGTTCATGAGATTTACGGGCCTATTTGCCTCAATTTGAAAATCCCGTTCGTCGCTATGAATTTTCATCGCTACGTACTCGACCTGAATCGACTGCCAACTGATATTGACGCAAATTCAGTGGAGGGGGCAGGCTGTGAGGGCCAGTCGTTATTTGTGAGTGGCTATCATTGGGTGCAAACGACTGAGGGACACCCTTTGTTGACTCAGCCCATCTCGAGAAATCTCCATGATCAGATCACTCGGCTTTATTTTGATCCATTTCATCAGAGGGTTTCTGAAGTCGAAAAAAATCTGATTTTAGTTCATGGATTGCCACGATATCACCTCGATGTTCATAGTATGCCTTCAGTCGGTCGGGTAGGTCATAGAGACTCAGGTGAGGCACGACCCGATATAGTCATCAGTGACTGCAGTGGAAAAAGCAGTTCGTTGGAGTTTAAGGATCTTGTCGTCAGCGTTTTTAAAAAGCAGGGGTTTCGCGTTGCTTACAATTGGCCCTACCTGGGGGGAAGAATGGTAGAAACCTATGGAAGACCTAGTGAGGGTCGCCATTCCTTGCAAGTCGAGCTCAATCGGTCACTCTATATGGATGAAAAAACTAAAGAAAAAGGAATGAATTTTGCCGAAATCCAAAAGCAAATTTGTACCGTGGTTGAGCTGATTGCTGGGTCGAAGGCTTAAGGAGATCAAGGACGAATGATCGGCACCTAAACAAAGGGCCTAGAAAGATTTCTTTCTAGGCCCTTTAATTTTTAGAAAAATAATCGATTTATTGACTTAGGCCCTTAGGATACAGAGCGGGGTCCGCTTCGAGCTCCACCGCCGCCAAAGGGAGGTCGATCGCTGCGACCTTCGCCACCACCACCACCGCCTGAACGAGGAGATTGTCCGCCTTCAGGTGTAGGGAGAAGAACTTTTCGGGAGAGACGGATCTTCCCGGCCTTATCCACTTCGATGACCTTCACTTCGACTTCATCGCCTTCTTTCATGTAGTCAAGAACGTTGTTGACTCTTTCATGGGCAATTTCAGAAATATGGAGGAGTCCATCTTGATTGGGTAGAACTCCAATGAAGGCTCCAAAGTCGACAATTTTTTTGACAAGACCTTTATAGATTCTGCCGACTTCGACTTCAGCAATAATGCTTCGGATCATGTCGATGGCCTTCTGTGAAGCAACACCATCATTCGATGCAATATTGATTTTCCCATCATCGTTGATGTCGATTTTGCAGCCAGTCTGAGCAATGATATCCTTAATGACTTTTCCGCCCGAACCAATGACTTCACGAATTTTATCCGTGGGGACAGAAATCGTAATAATTCGCGGTGCGAACTTGGACATTTCAACCCGTGGGGCTTCAATGGCCTGGGACATTTCATTGAGGATGTGAAGGCGGCCTTGTCGCGCTTGAGCGAGAGCCGTTTTCATGATGGTCTCATCGACGCCTTCAATTTTAATATCCATTTGAATGCCGGTGATTCCTTCTTTCGTGCCGGCGACTTTGAAGTCCATGTCACCGAGATGGTCTTCGTCACCTAAAATGTCTGAAAGGATAGCAACCTGATCTCCTTCCTTGATTAAACCCATAGCAATTCCTGCCACAGGCTTAAGAAAGGGAGCGCCGGCGTCCATGAGAGCCATGGAGGCGCTACAAACGGATCCCATTGACGAAGATCCGTTGCTTTCTAGAGTTTCACAGACAATTCGGACTGTATAAGGAAACTTGTCGTAAGTAGGCATCATGGCCTTAATCGATCGTTCAGCGAGGGCTCCATGGCCAATTTCGCGGCGACTCTGACCGCCCATTCGCCCTGTTTCCCCAACGCTAAAGGGAGGGAAATTATAGTGTAACATGAACTTCTTCATCGAGTTCTGAAACATCGTGTCTACGATTTGTTCATCGTCTGAAGTGCCTAGTGTCACGACAGATAGAACCTGGGTTTCTCCACGCGTAAAGAGTGAGCTTCCATGGGTTCGGGGAAGGAGACCTGCCTCTACGGAGATCGGTCGAATCGTGGTCATATCGCGGCCATCAATTCGGATCTTCTCGGAGAGAATCATTTTTCTCATGAGATTGTACTGAAGAAGGTCAAAAGCACTTTTAACATCTTCTTTGAGCTTTTTAGCTTCTTCTGGCTTGGATTCTACTAAAGCGACTGGAATTAGGGATTCAAAAGTAGCTTTTTTGGCTTCGTCCATGAGGCCGTAGCGGATGTTCTTCTCTTTAGTTTTTAAAGCCTTTTGAATCGCTGATTGAGCTTGTGTTTCGACCTTGGTTTTCAAGCTAGATTCAAGGGTGGCCGGAGTGAATTCTCTCTTAGGTTTTCCGCAGAGTTTTCGAAGTTCTTCTACAATTTCAACAACTTTCTTAATCTCAGTATGGCCACGGAGGATCGCTTCTAAAACTTCTGCTTCAGGAATTTCGCGGGCTCCGCCTTCGACCATCATGATGGCTTTTTTAGTTCCGGCGATCAGAATTTCCATGTCTGTTTCACCAGACTCAATTTGTTGCCAAGTTGGATTGACGACATACTGACCATTGATTCGGCCCATTCGGCAGGCAGCTGTTGGGCCACCGAAAGGAATATCAGAAATATGAAGTGCAGCTGAGGTTCCTGCAGCTGCCGCTACGTCCACGTCGGCTTCTGCATCTACGGATAGAACGGTCGCTACAACTTGGGTATCGTAAAAATAGCCCTCGGGGAAGAGGGGGCGGATTGGGCGATCGATCATTCGGGCTGAAAGAGTCGCTTCCTGAGTGGGACGGCCTTCACGTTTATGAAAGCTGCCAGGAATTTTTCCGGCTGCGTAGAATTTTTCGGAAAATTCTACGGTTAGAGGGACAAAGTCGATTCCTAATTTAGGCTCTGTTTTCGAACAGACGGTGACTAAAACGCGAGTGTCACCATAACTGACGAGAACTGATCCGTCTGCTTGTTTAGCTAACTTGCCTGTCTCAATGGACAGCGTCTTGCCACCCATTTCGCAAGAAACACGATGTATCATAAAACCCTCCTGAGGGTTGTGTGCGCTGAGTGACGTATACGTCAAATCATGCCCTAAATGAGGGATCACAATAAAAACTGACTCAGCATTTGATCAGAGTAGATTCGAGTTGATGAACTTAAGATGTGTTGATCTTACTTTCTGAGCTCGAGAGATTGAATCAGCTGAGTATAACGTCTTTGATCTGAAATCTTCAAATAATTCAAAAGCCTACGCCTTTGGCCTACCATCTTGAGTAGACCCCGACGGGAGTGGTGATCTTTTGGGTGAATTTTGAAGTGTTCATTGAGTTCATTAATGTGCCCCGTTAGAAGCGCAACCTGAACTTCCGGTGATCCTGTGTCACTGGAACTCAGTGCGTACTTCTTGACGATTCCGGCTTTTTTTTCTTTTACTACTGTTTTTCCTGACATGATTTTTACCTAAGGAAATTGATTATTTTATAAATTTGTCTACTTTATTTTAGTCAGGAACTAACACGGCATTGGCTCAGATGTAAAGTGGAAAGTCGGGATCTAAGAGCCCAATCGAGGACTTTCGTCTATTCTAAGTCTGATTTGAGGAATTCTCTGAGTTTTTCCATCACTTTGGTCTCAATCTGCCGAGCTCGCTCCCTTGTGAGACCGTAAAGGTCTGCGACTTCTTGAAGAGTTTTAGGCTCTTCGGCTAGAAGACGGTCATTCAATATTTTTCGCTCCTTTTCATTCAGGGTATCTTGAAAGGCGGGGAGCCTATCGTGTAGAATGCTGATCAGCTGATTGTGGGCCAGAGTGTCATCGATATTTTCTCCGTCGTCGACGAGGAGGTCCATATGGGTCGTGGGTCGACCTTCGTTCCGCTCGAGGGGAGTATCTAGGGACATCTCTATCCCTTGTCCGGAGAGACGTTGTTGCATTTCGACAACGTCCTTTTCCCTAACATTCAGTCGCTCGGCAAGAAGTTTAGGGCCTGCAAGAAGGCCTTGGGCCTCTAAACGTTCTTTTTCCCTCATGAGGTGATAGAAGAGCTTTTTTTGGGCTTGGGTTGTTCCGACCTTAACCAACCTAAAGTTGTCTAAAAGGTACTTTAAAATATAGGACCGAATCCACCAGGATGCATAGTAGCCTAGGCGAGCACCTTTGGTCGGGTCGAACTTTGACACGGCCTTCATGAGGCCGATATTCCCTTCTTGGATCAGATCTAAAAGATTTGAATAATAGGTTCTGTATTCAAAGGCAATTTTTACAACCAGTCGGAGATTAGCGGATACCAGGGTCTTTGCTGCGTCCAGGTTGCCGTCCTGACGGAGTTTTATGGCCAGAGTAAATTCTGATTGAGGCTCGAGCAGGGGGTATCTTCGTATTTCCTCTAGGTACCTACGAAGGGGGTCGTGAGAGGAGGTTGCTGGAGAAGAGATTTCTATTTCAGGCTCTGAATGTGAAAGTGGAGTCGGAAGGCTCGATTCGATTTCTGCATCTGAAGGGTCTTCTCCGTCACTAGATTGGCTGTCAGGGGTCTCCTCGTCAGTGGTTTCAGTCAAAGATTCGTCTGAACTGTCTGAGGAGAGGATGTCTGGAGAAAGTATTTTAGGCTTTCTGGGTCGAGCCGTTTTAGGTGGAGTTAACCTCCGTCTTCCTGTTTTCATGTTAATTTTCTATACTAGATAGGTGATGGACTCAAGTAACAGTGTTTTTTCTATTAGTGGGATTCGGGTGGCAGCTGGTGAAACACGAGAAATCTATTTGAAAGTTTCCGAGTCTTTTCTTTCGGGTTCGATTCAGATTCCAGTAACCGTGATTCGCGGCAGAAATGCGGGTCCTACGGGATTTGTCCTGGCAGCTATTCATGGAGATGAAATCAACGGCGCTGATATTGTTCGCCGTTTGATTTTTGATATTGACCATGAAAAGCTGTCTGGAACACTCATTGCGATTCCGGTAGTTAACATTCCCGGGTTTTTGACCCAATCCCGCTATTTACCTTATCATCGAGATTTAAATCGATTTTTTCCAGGTAATCGAAAGGGAAATAATGCTGAGCGAATCGCCTCGCGAATTTTCACCGAAATTATTCAGAAATGTGATTTTGGAATTGATCTTCATACAGCTGCAAACGGAAGAATGAATCTTCCTCACATTCGAGGGGATATGAATCATCCTCGAGTGAGGAATTTGGCGCGAGCTTTTGGGGCTACCATTCTCGTGGATCAGCCCGGAGTGAAAGGGTCGTTGAGGAGAGAGGCTACGGATGCAGGTGTTCCCACTATTTTGTTTGAGGCGGGAGAGAGCGGTCGTTTTTCTCAAAGAGTTTCTCTTATCGGGTTGAAAGGGGTTTTAAACGTTCTAACTGAAATGGGAATGTGGGAGGAAACAGGAGATCTGAGGCCTCCCTTTCAAGTCATCGTCAAAGCCAGTGACTGGGTGCGGGCAGAAAAAGGCGGCATTTTGGATCTAGTTGTCAAACCTGGCGATCTTATTTATGCAGGAGATATTATTGGCTCGATTTTAAATCCATTTGGAAAGACTGTGACGCAGATTCGAGCTCCAACTACAGGGATTATTATTGGTGTCACGACTGCTCCTCTGACGATACCGGGTACTGGAATTGCACATGTAGCAAGATTGAAGAAGACTCTTTCGTTGGTAGAACGATCTTTAAGGCGAACGAAGAAAAAAAGAAGGAAAAAAATTCGATTAAAATAAAACTGTAGAAACCCTTGCGGAATCCTGACTTGCTCATGGGGTGCCGCAGTCACATAGTGTGAGGAGATATGAGAACGATTCTCCATAGGGTCATTTTTGGCTTGATTGCCAGTGGAGTCGCTTCCTGTGCGGCACTTGCAAATTTCCCCGATCTTTCGAAGGTGAATTTTTCAGCCCCAGAAATCAAGTTAGGGAATCAGTCCCTTGTATTGAATGGACGCGGAACTTATATGCGTTTTATTTTTAAGATTTACGAAATTTCTCTTTTTCTTGAGAAAAAATCGTCGGACTCGAAAAAAATTTTGGAGTCATCTGAAACTAAAGTTTTGAACCTTAAATTTTTGAGAGATGTGAGTGCGAGTCAGTTGCGGTCCTCATTATTGGCTGGTTATCATGAGAATTGTGGAAGTCAGTGTGAAGCTCTTCGACCCTATATTGAAGAGGTGAATTCTAAAATACCGGACCTTAAAGAGGGAGAGAGTTTGGTTCTTCGGTTTTACCCTTCTGGGTTGATCTTGAAAACTAATCTAGGGAGTTATTTGGAGATTGCCAACTCAGCTTTTAGTCGAGTACTTCTATCGATCTGGTTGGGTTCTGATCCCCCGAGTTCTAGCTTGAAGAAAGATATTCTCGGACAGTCCTAAATATTCTTACTTGTAAATCTTATCTGTAAGGACGATTCGACTTTCCCAAATGATATAGATCTCAAGATTACCTTTTGGGACAAGGCGTTCAAGAAAATGTTTTTCGGCGCTAAAGGTTTTGATTCTGCGCACGAAAATATTTTCTTGAACGTTATGAGTGGAGCTTTAATGGCGACGTTCTTGACTTGTGAATGCATTTAAGTCCTTGCAATAAAGCATAACTTTCAGTTTGTTGCACTTTCTCTATAAATCAGTTAGAGAGGGTGCAACATTTAATAGAGAGTTGGATCCCGGGTGGTAAAAAAACGTTCTATTTTTATTTTAAGATCTTTTTATCTCATAACAGCCGTCTTGTGCCTTTCGTCCTGGATGTCGGCGGGGGCTGCACTCGTTTTAGGAATCGCTTTTGCTCTCATTTTGGGTAATCCATTCAGTGAATGGACCCGAAGTATGACTCACCGGCTTCTTCAGATTTCGATCATTGGGCTGGGTGCTGGCATGAATCTGAACGTCGTGGGTCAGGTAGGCCTGAACGGTTTTGGTTATACTGCAATAGGGATTTGTGCGACTTTTGCCTTGGGATTGGCATTAGGTAGGGTGATTCAAGTTGACGGTGATACCTCACTCCTAGTTACTGCGGGTACCGCAATTTGTGGTGGAAGTGCTATTGCCGCAGTAGCTTCAACCATTCGGGCTCAGCCTCATGTTGTTTCGGTTTCTTTGGCTACCGTTTTCTTTTTAAATGCGATGGCCCTTTTTCTTTTCCCCTGGATGGGTCATTACTTTAATTTATCTCAGGATCAGTTCGGTCTTTGGAGCGCTTTGGCTATTCACGATACGAGCTCTGTCGTTGGATCCGCCATTCAATATGGTTCTCGGGCCCTTGAAGTCGCTACGACTATAAAACTAGCTCGAGCCCTGTGGATTATTCCTGTTTCTTTTGTAGTGGGAGCTTTGTGGAAACGAAAGAGCAAATCTAATGCGGTTGTTCCCAAAAAATATCCTTGGTTTATTCTTGGCTTTTTATTCGTTGCAGGTCTCGTGACCTGGATCCCGTCGCTGCAATCTGTTGGTTTGGTAGTGAGTTCAGTAGCTAAAAAGACGATGGTTTTAACGCTCTTTTTCATCGGAAGTGGTCTCACACGGGCTACGATTCGAAGCGTAGGTTTGAAACCTTTTATTCAGGGAGTTGTACTTTGGGCGTTCGTAGGGATGGCAAATTTAGGGGGAATTTTGAAAGGATGGATTCAATGATTCAGATCCGATCAGATCAAGCTCGAACCGTTGAAGTCGCTTGGAGATTTCAAGAGGATCCTGAAGGAACGGGTGTGAGAGGACGGCGGCCAATAACCGCCTCCTACTCGATAGCTCTTTATCTCCATAGGTCTGTCCAGGATAATTTGGGTTTCTCGCTCAAGCTGCGAAAAGTCTTTCCTCTGGAAATTTTAAAACGGGTAAATGAGGTTGCTGAGACTTTCGGGGGGCCAGCGGCAGAGGATTGCAATTGGAAGGGCGATCGTTCGAAATCCCTCAGTCTTCCTTTTTGATGAACCCTTGAGTAATCTTGATGCAAAGCTACGTGTAAAAATGCGAGGCGAAATTAAAAAACTTCATCAAAATCCCCAAACCAGTTTGTAGCAAGCTTTATGGGATCTCCGAGTATAAATTTTTTACCCGTGATTTATCGTGAGGGAAGATTTTAAAATTCAAACTTTCAGGTAGACGTTTCGCTCCTTGGCGCCTGTGGTGGATTTCGTGACAATCAGAGAATACTATTTTCCTTTAGACCTGAAAATTTGAATTTAGGGTTTTCTACCCGCTCTATTCACTTTTCGGGGATAGTGACCCTGATTGAACCCTTGGGAAGCGATATGATGTTGACTTTTGAAAGTGCAGGCCAAAATTTTGTCTATAAAGGGCCCTATAATTCCTCATTTCGATTGAATTCGTCCCTAGAGGTGAGTTGTAAGTTTGAGGATATTCACCTTTTTGATGAGAATACCGGCGTAAGAATTGGCTTCTTAACCCATTAGATCAATGCATATTTTGTTCCGGGAGGCCGGTTTTTAGGGGTCTCATATCGGACTAAAAAACTTTATTTCAGTCTGTGTATTTTTTTGTTTGCTTAATCTATAGATTTTAGATAAGTCTTAGGCATATGAAACGTGGACGCCCATCGGGCATTGTAAATAAAAAAGATAAGAAATCGTATGGTCCTCTAGGAGATTTAGTTAGAAAAGCTCGAACTAATCTTAAAATGGGGCTTTCAGACCTTGCTATCGCCTGTGATTGCTCGGTGCAGTTCATCTCAAATATTGAGCATGGTCGTGCGCCTCTTCCATGGGATAAAGTGGTTGCATTGGCTAAAGCACTCAAGCTTAAGGTAGATGACGTTCAGGCAGCTAACTTGGCTATTAGGGCTGATTTTAAGAGTTTTGTGAATCTTTCGGGCAGAAAAGTAAAAAAACCAGCTGTTCTCAGTGAAATTGCGACCAGTTTGAGTTTGATTTCTTCTGATTCGTCTCTTCAGAGCATCTTGAAGATGTATCAAGAGGCATCGACTGATTCTCGTAAGCTTTTTGCAAAGGCTGCAACTGAACTTTTAAGTCAGTAAGAGTAAAACACAAGAATTCGTTCTTGAAACAAGTTTTTAGGAAAATGCTTTTCGTGCGGGAGGTTAAGTTCTTGCGTATCGAAAAGCATTTTCTTGAAGCCTAAAAGAGTATTTCTTAGTTAAAAGTCGAGTTGGTTTTAAAACATCAATTTTAACTCAATATCTAAATTAGAGTCTAAATTTTTCTAAAAAAATAGAAGTAGGCACAATATCCATACCGCATCGGTGATTACAGATGCGGTCCCGACCGGGAAACCTTACCTTGAGTCATCTTAGAAGGTCTGAGGTTTTTAAGTAATTGTTAATTTATCTGTTAAATTTATTTAAAATACAACGATGAGATCAGCTCTGGTTCGCAGGGGAGCGTGGAAGCATAAGATATTTCATTTTGGAATCTACATCATTTGGCTTCAATTCTAGTGAACGGCTTGCGGATGAAGAAGGGTTGGGCGCCAACGGGCATTCTACTCAATCCAGGAGATGATTCTTCATGATCTCCCGGAAACATCATGGCAGCACCAGCGCCGACTGGTTTATCGTTATCAATCCCACCAGAAGCTATTTCTTCAACCTCTCTTCCCATTTTCTTATCTCCCACTCCGCCTTCACATAACGAAGAAAGCGGTACCTGGTGTATTCGTAATCCTCAAGCCCCTCCTTGTAGGGGTGCGCTTGGACGATGCTCGTGTAAATGCTGCACATGTTACTAGAAATGTTCTTGTCGATGTTATATTTCAAACTCGGCCTGAAGACGTTCGAGTTGGAGAAATTTGGTGTGAAAACGAAGTCGGATTCAGTATTCATGATCTAGACATTGCAAAGCAAGTTAAAGATTTCCCTCACTGTCCACCCCCATTTTTTAGGTGAATGAGCGCTCATATCCAAGGCCCCGAAGTACTTAGACGAATTGAGAAAAGTAATCAGGAGTTCACTTCCCGAGGTCACCGTGGGTCAGGGCAGGTACCTTTATGTTCACGGGCATGACAAAATTTTTTTCAATCTATTAGATGCAATTAAAACTCAAAATGAAAAAGAATTTCTTGCAAAAACCGTCGATCTCGCTGCCGTGTTGGGTGGCAAATTTGAAGCGGCAAAACAAGGGTTTATTGAAACAATGGCTTACCTTTTTGTAGCAAAGAAATTTCAGAGTCCCAAGCGGAGGCAAGAATAGGTTCATTTTATTTTTAATTGTGGCCAAATTCACTAAAGTTCACAATCGGTCGAATGATGAGCGCACTTTCTAGACAGGCTTTGTCTCGGGCGACAGCACCCGACCTAAAACTTCCTTTTTATGCTAACATGACTGCATGGCTGAACAGTCTGTCTTTAATAAAACGGTTTTTGACAATGGATTAACCCTACTTTCAGAGAGGTTGAGTCAGTTTCGTAGTCTTTCTATGGGGGTTTGGGTCAAAGTAGGGGCTCGTCACGAAACTTCGGATGTCTCCGGGGTTTGTCATTTTTTAGAGCATATGTTGTTCAAGGGAACTCAGAGTCGGACGGCTCTTCAGATTGCTCGGGAAGTGGACCAGGTGGGGGGCGAGTTTAATGCCTTCACCGCACGTGAGCATACCTGTTTTCATTTGCTTTTGCTCGACCGAGACTGTCATTTGGGTTTAGATATTCTGTCGGATGTCCTATTGAACTCCCGGTTTAGAAAAGACGAATTTGAGCGGGAACGGCGTGTCATTCTCCAGGAGATATCGATGGTGGAGGACGCTCCAGAAGAGTTGGCTTACGACCTATTTTTTGAGAAAGTTTATGGAAAGAGAGGGCTCGGAAGTTCTATTCTGGGTTCTAAACAAAGCGTCAAAAAAATGAAGCGGAATGATCTGGTCGATTTTTTTGCTCAAAATTATTCTCCTGAAGGTTTGATCGTTTCAGTAGCAGGAGATGTTTCCCATGCAGACCTCACGAAGAAGCTTCGACCCATGATTCGGGCCCCCCGAGGTCTTCGTAGCAATCATTCTGAGGTTTCAGGGATCTCCCTGACCTCTCCTCCACGGTTTTCGAACGGATTTTGGTGGATCGAGAGAAATATCGAGCAGGTTCATTTGATCTGGGGCGTTCTGGGTCCTCACTACACTTCTAAAGATCGTTTTCCTGCGTTTTTGCTGAACGTTTATTTAGGGGGAGGGATGAGTTCTGCCCTTTTTCAGGAAATTAGGGAAAAAAAAGGTCTTGCCTATACAGTTTATTCAACTTTGTCCCCCTTTGAGGATTCGGGAGTGTTTACTGTGTATGTGGCAACTGCCATGGCTCAAGTGCCGCTTTGTTTAAAGTTGATTGAGGAGTGCGTCAGTCGCCTCAAGAAGAAGGCGTTATCTCGGAGTGAGCTTCGAGTGATTCAAGATAACCTGAAAGGGACTGTTTTACTTTCTTCGGATTGTGTGGAGTCCCGAATGTCGAGCATTGCCAAGAACGAACTGTTTTTAAATAAATACCTGTCTCCAGAGCAAATTTGTGAAGAAATTGATGCTGTCACGCCGGCCGACGTTCAGAGGGTAGCTCACCAACTTTTTCGAGAGGAAGGGAGAAGTATTTTAGCATTGGGTCCTAAAGTCTCTCAAACAGTGGAAGCTCAGCTGCGACCTTTGCAGATGAGGAAAATAGGGAGAGTCTAGAGTTCTTTAAAGGGTGTTTCGGCGTTTTCTCCAAATAATAAACCCAATAGCCGCCACCCCCACCAAAATTAAAGGGATGGGGAGCTCCTGACGGGGAGTTGATGGTTTAATATCTCCGGCTCCTGCTACTTGCTGACCCGAGCCAGGGAATATGGTGTCGGTACCCATACTCGCTGGAATTTGGGTGTTTTGAAATAAGTTGCTATTCTGGGGTCCAACATTGATTCCGCCAGCTTTACGAAACACCTTTAAAGTCTTGACCATAGTGTCAAAGTCATCAAGATACTGCTGATATTTTGCCTTATTAATAGAATAAGTGACAAGAATTCCGATATCTTGCTTAATGGTTGCCAAATATCGGGTGTAAAATCCAGGGATTTCAGACTCCATGTGTAAAGCATCAATCCAGGCTTGGCCATTGATGTTTTCTGTTTTGGCATACTTGGGCTCAGATTTTACGGGTTTTCCTTGGATGCTAGTGAAAGTTTTAGCGGATTTTAGATAGGCCAAGTACTGGTCTAGACTGTCTTGATCGCCTTTAAGTTTGGCTGCAAGGACTATGATTGCGTCTTTTTTCTTTGAGTCATTGGTGTTCTGGCAAACCCATTCAGCACCCTCTAAATTACATTGCCATTGGGGAGGGAGTTCAAACTCAGTGAATTGATTTGCGAATTTTCCAGCATATCCGTTCTGAATAGATAAAATTGAAATTCCAATTAAAAATGTAAAAGGTAATCTAATGGTCATACACTCTCCTTCATTCAATGGCTTAATTCGATTGTAGCCTACTCTATAATAATTTGTGCATAGTTTTTATTGAATGACTCTTTTTGCTATAAAGCCTTCTTGAATGAGGGTCTCTCTAAAAAATTCTGTAATTTCAAGGGCAGAACCGTCGGGTTTTACGTTGATGACTTGACCTCGAGCTACAGCCTCTCCTTGAGAACCATCTTGTTTGGCCAAGAAAAAATCAAAAAGTTGTCCGACTTCTATTCCATCTTGGGTTCCTTTGTCGATCTTGACAAGATTCAATCGATCGTTCGAAATGATGACGCGTGCGTCAAGCGAGTAGTTGATGAATCCTTGATTCGCGTGGCCATAGCTTTTGGGTGTTAGATAGACTGGACTTTTATGGGCTCCGCCCCAGCGGGTTTGAAATGCTGCTCCTAAGTTGAAGCCGAACGGGGCTGCCTGTCCCCAAATAGTTTGAGCGCCATAGAGCTGAAGCTCAATATTAGCTTCCAGTTTGTAGCCCACGCTTCCTCGTACCGTAATTGAGGATGGGTTAGTTCCTCCGATGTAAAAACTTCCTCCGCCCCCAGCACTGGGTCGAATGGGCCCGCTCGCATTAGGGTCAGTTTTGAGGGAGGTGAGACCAGTGACAGCGAGGGTGGCCGATATTCCGTCTTCATATGGGCTATATTGCAGTCCAGCTACCCATGGAATGGCTGAAGAAAATGAAGCAGTTCGAAAAGTATATCCACCCCCAGCTATGGCGGCCAAACTTTCTTGTTTTGTTATAAAGATCGGCACGCTTCCAATCATGCCACCTGTAATATCGATGGTTCCATCCCCTGGATAGGGAGTTAAGTTGAGCTCAGTAGTGGCGGTGCTATAAGCTGGAAAGTCGCCTTGCAGTTGAAGATCAATAAAAATGGGGGGAGAGTGTGGGGTTTGAGTTTTAGCGCGATATTCGAAAATTCTGAAGTTGGATCCGAAGGTTTGGTCGCCAAAGGAATACCCGACTCCTGGGCGAATGCTGCTATTAATCGACATATAAGCCCAAGTGATTCTAGCGAAAAGCGTGAGGGAATCTGCCAAACCAAAATCAATGACTAAATCGGTCTGGATTCGGGTGTGGTTTTGAAAACCAGAAGGAATAAAGCTACTCCCACCCCCATCGTAGTTGCCTGATGTTAAGTAGTAAGATTCGTTCAACTGAAATTTATAGGATGTTTTTTTTTCGTGATGGTCCTGCCATGAGTGCAGAATGAAATCAGCGTGTGCTGGAGCCGACATGAAATAGAATATTAACGCATAGAAAATGATCTTCATACCATTGAAATCCTATAGGTTAGATGACGTCATCTGAAATTCAAATTCGAACTCACTTGCACTCCTCTTCATTCGGGGTGTACGTTATTTAGCCTATGACACTCTATGAAGAAGCGCTAGAATATCATTCTAGGGGTAGAAAAGGAAAGATTGAAGTCGTTCCCACTAAGCCTGTTTCCACGCAACAGGACTTGTCTTTGGCCTATTCTCCGGGGGTTGCGGAACCCTGTCGGATGATCGCTGAAAAAGAGGAACTCTCCTATGAATATACGGCTAAGGGTAATTTAGTTGCAGTAGTCTCGAATGGGACGGCAGTTCTCGGGTTGGGCAATATCGGAGCTTCTGCAGCCAAGCCGGTCATGGAGGGTAAAGGCGTTTTATTTAAGAAATTTGCTGATATTGATGTTTTTGATATTGAGTTGAATGCAAATGATCCGGATGACGTGATTCGTGCGTGTGAAATGCTTGAACCCACCTTTGGAGGAATTAACCTCGAAGATATTAAGGCTCCAGAATGTTTTTACATTGAAGAGGAGCTTAAAAAGCGTTTGAAGATCCCCGTTTTTCATGACGACCAGCACGGAACTGCCGTGATTAGCGGCGCGGCCTTTCTGAATGCATTAGAAGTAGTCAACAAGGATATTCGGAAAGTGCGGGTTGTTTTCTGTGGTGGAGGAGCCGCTGCGATTGCATGTGCAAATCTTTATATTCAGTTGGGAGTCATGCCGGAGCATATTCTTATGGCGGACTCCAAGGGTGTTATTTTTGAGGGACGTACTGAGGGAATGAATCCCTACAAACAGAGTTTTGCCAGAAAAACAGAAAAGCGGACTATTGCCGAAGCGCTGGATGGGGCAGATGCCTTCGTAGGTGTTTCTGTGAAGGATGGAATTAGCCCAGAGATGATTAAGAAAATGGCCAAAGATCCGATTATTTTCGCGATGGCCAATCCGGATCCAGAGATTCTTCCAGAGGAAGCACTTAAGATTCGTCCGGATGCGATTATGGCAACGGGACGGTCCGACTATCCAAATCAGGTGAATAATGTATTGGGATTTCCGTTTATCTTTCGAGGAGCTTTGGATACGCGTGCGACTGCTATTAACGAAGAGATGAAGATGGCGGCAGTTAAGGCATTAGCCCTTCTTGCTAAGCAAGATGTGCCAGAAAGTGTGTCGAGAGCTTACGGGGGGCAGCAGTTAAGTTTGGTCGAGAGTATCTGATTCCTAAGCCGTTTGACCGGCGTGCGCTTCTATGGGTTGCGCCCGCAGTAGCAGAAGCAGCTATACAGTCAGGGGTCGCAAGAAAAAAACTAGATATGGGGCAGTACCGGGATAATTTAGAGATGCTTTTGGGTTCCACCTATACCGTTATGCGGGGCATCAAAAACCGTGTCAAAACAGGCTCTTCTGACGGTAAAAGCCGTGCTACCATTGTTTTTCCCGAAGGAGAGAATCCTAAAATTCTTCGAGCCGCAAATGTGATCCGAGAAGAAGGGATTGCAGAGCCCATTCTTTTAGGAAGTGAAAAAGTCATTCAAAATAGGATGACTGAACTGGGGCTTGTAGATTCCTTGAGAGGGGTCAAGGTCATTCGACCTTCCGCTAGTGGGGACCTAGCTTCGTATGCCCAAAGATTTGTAGATAAGCGCATGCGCAAAGGTGCGACCTTCGAAATGGCGCAGCAACTGATGAAACAGAATAATTATTTCGGTGCCATGATGGTGGAGTTGGGGCATGCAGATGGATTGCTGAATGGGATATCCCAAAGTTATCCAGATACTTTACGTCCCGCAATTCAAGTCATTGGAGCTAAGCCGGGTTCTAGGCTTGCAGGCATTTACATGATGATTTTCAAAAGGAGAATCCTTTGGTTTGCAGATACCACAGTGAATATTCAGCCTAGTGCCGAAGAGTTAGCTGACATAGCGATTCAGACAGCTGAACTCGCTCGACGATTTATGGTCGAAGAGCCTCGAGTGGCTATGCTTTCATTTTCCAATTTTGGTTCAAATGACCATCTGTTGGCGACGCGAGTGAGGCAAGCAACCCTCCTGGTGAAACAGCGAGAGCCCAGTTTATTAATTGATGGAGAAATGCAGGCGGATACCGCTTTGAAGCCTGAAATTTCGAAGGAAAGCTTTCCCTTCAATCAGGTCCCTGGAAATGCAAACGTTCTTATATTTCCTGATCTTCAGTCAGGTAATATTGCTTATAAATTGATGGCCAGAATGGGGTCTGCGGAGGCAATTGGACCCATCCTGGTTGGAATGAATAAGCCAGTTTTTGTCCTCCAGCAAAATTCGGATGTCAACGATGTCGTTAATATGGCCGCTATTACTGCAATGGAGATTCGGCTGAAAAAGGAAGGGAAAGTGACTCATGTCTAAGAAAGTGATTCTAAGTTCGAAGGCTCCTCAGCCCATCGGTCCCTACAGCCAAGCGGTTCAGGCAGGTGGGTTTTTATTTTGTTCTGGTCAAATTGCCTTGGATGCTGAATCGGGGCAGGTGGTCGCAAAAGATATTGAGGGACAGACCAAAAAGGTCATGCAAAATATTCAAGCCGTTTTAGAGGCTGCTCACTGCTCCTGGAGTTCTATTGTGAAGGCGACGATCTTTCTTAAGTCGATGAACGATTTTCCTCAGGTGAATCAAATCTACGGTGGCTATTTTGAAGGTACGCCTCCACCTGCGAGGTCCACTGTGGAAGTTTCCCGTCTCCCTAAAGACGTTTTAGTTGAAATCGAAGTGATTGCGTTGGCGAGCTCCCAATGAATTGCAGTTCTTGAGCTAGGGTGCCAAAGCCTTTCGTAGGGCTTGAATTTCCTCGTTGAGCAATGGGGAGTCACTGGATTTTTCGCTCTCGATATGTTTTTCGATCAAGCGAACGGTTGTGAGAAGGTGATCTTTGACTCGGTCTATTACCCAGGGAAGTGAAGATCCGTTTCGAGTGGGTTCAACGAAACTAGTGTAGGTGAGCAGAGTGGTGTTGTCCCCAAGAGGTTCAAAATAGGCACTTCCTTCTGAAAAATCAAACGAATCATTGGGTATCCCAGTCCATTTGACTTCGTAGGCTCCGTTCTCTGCCGTAACTACATCATGGATCGTGTATTTTTCGACTCCCATAAAGAAGGGCAGTCTGACAGAGTAGTCAACATCGACTGAATTTTTTCCAGTAGGGGTGACGATGGACTCGATTAAATCCGGTAGGTAACTTTGTTGGGCTTTAAAATCAAAAAATACTGCGGCGGATTCTTCCGGCGTTGCAAGAATGAGTTGAATGACTTGGTATTTCGGCCATGCAGAACTGGGGCGCTGGGGTTCGTCGGAAACATAAAGGAGCGGGTTGCCGCTGATGATTAGATTTTTTTCCTCGGGTTTGAGCTGGTCAAAAGATCCTGCCCAGCTCAAATGAGAAAAACTAGTAATCAAGGCAAACGAAGTGGTCCAAACAGTTTTTAATTTTAGATTCATTATTCCCCCTCAGAATTAAAATCAACTGGTCAATGCAGACAGCTAATAGAAGAAGTCTGCAGAGTCAAATGAAATTAAGGAACACCTTTAAAGGATTCCTAGATTGGAGGAATAGTGAAAATTAAGCTGTTTTAGTTTCAGCTTTGTAGGTTCGCTTGATAGGACGAATCACGAGTCCTGATCGAATGCAGCGGGTGCAAGCTCGAACAGTGCAAGTGGTTCCATTGACTACTGCCTTCATTCTTTGCAGATTGGGTAGCCAGCGGGTCTTGGTCTTGATGTTGGAGTGGGAGACTAAATGGCCGGTTGTTGGGCCTTTTTCACAATAATCACAAAATCGAGCCATAAACTTAATCCTTCCATACTGGCATATCGTAAGTGCTTCACCTTATTGGAAACGTTTCGCTTTTGCAAGTCCCAAAAGACATGCTACGAATAGAAATAACTCATGAATCGATCTGATCCTCCATTTAAACTCAAGCCTCAGCTGAAAGCATTTCATCGTACCGCAAAAGGTCTTGGAGTTTTGGGGGGCGGGGTGGTTTTTTGTTTCTTAAGTGTAGCCTATGTGCTTTCTGGAGAAATTTATGACTACCAAGACACGGTTCAAAATACGGTCCAAGGCATAGCCCAAGGTTTAACTGAAAAAAGGTACCAACCTCTGGCAGATGGAGCTTCTCTTCCTGCAGTGGATGCCATTGTTTGCCTGGCCGGGGGTAGAGGGAGGATCGCGGCGGCGGGTGATGTCTGGTACCGCTATTGGAGGTTAGCTCACGAGAACTCAGCTCAAGTGCCCCGGATTCCTGTTCTTTACTTTTCAGGTATGGGAAGGCAGGCCACCTGGCCATTGCTATCTAAACAGTTAAGAAGAGGTGTGATGCAGGTGATCCGCCCAGAAGAAGTGATTATTGAAAATGAAAGTTCTAATACGGACACGAATGCCCAATGGCTAGCTAGATATGCACGGGAGAGATCTTGGCGGAAGATCTTACTTTTGACCTCGAGCTATCACATGAAAAGAGCACATTATATTTTCGATCGTGTCTTGAAATTCCAAGAGAATTCAGTGGAGGTCGAAACTCTTTCTGTCTATCAGGAGCCATTTGCATCGGGTGAGTGGCGTTTAGACCTCAATGGAGTCCGGGTCACTTTGCTGGAGTATTTAAAGTGGATCTATTACAGGTCTATTTGGTAGTTTTCTTTGAATCTCAGGCTTAAGGTTTGGCAAAAACAATGCCGTGAGATTTGACCTGTGCCATCAGCCTCTGAAGGGCTTTAGCTCGATGAGAGATCAGGTTTTTTTCTGCAGCTGTCATTTCAGCTAAAGTTTTTGTTGAGCCTTTGGGAATGAAAACAGGGTCATAGCCAAAACCAAAATTTCCTCGGGGTGACTCGCCAATTGTTCCTTCGAGGATTCCTGTTGCGTGAATCATGATTCCTTCGATGACGAGAGCGAGTGTGCAGGTGAATTTTGCCGATCGAGAGGGGGCAGATTTAAGTTCAGAAAGAAGGAGTTGTAGGTTGGCTTGATCTTGGGAAAGGAGTGTTTGCGGTGGGGCGTAGCGGTGACTTCGAACGCCAGGTCTCCCTTGAAGGCTGTCGACCTCTAGCCCTGAATCATCGGCAAGGGAGGGGTAGTGGGAGGCTTGATTAGCGAGTCTTGCTTTGGCAGTGGCATTTTCCAGATAAGTGTTATGACATTCTACGTGAGAAAGCCCTTCTGGGTTGCGAATGAGTTCCTCCGCACGAACGAGTTCGATCTGCGGAAAAGTGCACATGAGAGATCGAAATTCATCAAATTTGTTTCTATTTAAGGTTGCCAACAGAATCGTATTTGCGAGTCGCATTTTCATTGCATAGCATAGGGAGGGTTGTTTGAACAAAATTTTCAATAACCTCTCAAGGATTGCCGTCTATAAATACGAAGCTTCATAGGCATAATTCACAATATTCGGAATATCTGCCGGGGTGATTAGCTTGAGTTGAATCAGGGCATCGAAGTTGGCTAAGACTTGGTTTTGGATTTGAATATTACTGGGCCCGTCAGTGCCTCCACATTGATTCAAATCTTGGTAGCAGTTGGCCAAGGCTTGAAATGTGGGCTGACAAGACCCAATAAACTGGGTGATGACCTGAAACCGTATTTGAATGGTCCCTAAAATAGAATGCCCAAAATTAGGTGGAGGGGGAGTCGAGGGGTCTTGGGTGACGGCTCCAGTTTCACTGACCTCTAGGTAGGTTTGGCAACGTGGATCATTCCAATAGGTTCGAGGAGTGGTGCTCCAGGATTCGCTCAATGATAAGTCTGGGTGAACTGAAACGGGAAGAGGATTTCGACCGTTAGAAGTGGCTAAAACTGCTGTACCCAATTGAAGGTCTTGCATCATGAGGATGACTGGATTGCTCATGGTACCAGAGATTTCAGCGGGAATGAAAGAAAGGGTCGCCTCAGCCTGATGAGTCGAATTCTGGTAGGTAGATGCGTAAAACCTAATGGACTGGGGTCGAGAGAGGTAATATCCTGAAATAAAGTCGGGGTTGTTCTGGGAAGGAGGGGGGTCTTCTGTGTAGTTTCCAAGGTGGCAACCCGAAGCCATCCAAGAGAGGACGACAGCTAAACTTCCATAAAAAAAGATAAAAATCCAATTAGAATCGTCAAGTAAGCGAAACAAAAATGCCTCCTTCTGTGGCTCTGGAGGTCATTTCGGTAATGAGAGGGACGTCCTCAATAGGTAATTATTTCCTGGTTATTTAAGCGAGGTGAGAGTGTGGCTTCCCTTTGCTCGGCCGACGAGGAGTGTGCCGCCCACCACTGCTAAAGGCAGGCAAAAACTCGATAGAATCGGTATAGAAAGTAAAAAGGTGAATGCAAGGCCAAAGCCCAGACACGAATAGAGGTGATTCCAGACAAAGGCTACTCCTTCTTGAATTCCCTGGCCTCGTCGCGATTGAGGATAGCTAATGAACTGAAAGCTAATGACCAAAAAGGTTAAAAGGAGAGCAAGAAAATTTAAAAAGGGAATCCAGGAAAAAAGGAGAGCCACCAGATTGATTCCTGTGGCGATCAAAGTTCTTAGGAGATCTAGACCCAGGATTTGGATTTTTCTCGAAAAGGATTTCGGTGAAACTTTTTCGAAGGGGGGAGTGGAGAAGGGTTCGGTTTTTTCTGCTAATAGGTCGTTGAAAGGGCATGCGACCAGGTTTGCAGCGAACGAAAAAGTGAGAGCACTGATAAAAAAAAGCAGAATCTTAGACAGCAATAAGAGGAGAGAGACTCCCCATCCATTTGGGGTCATTCCCCAGGTTGCGAGTGAATGTTGCATGAGGAGTTTTGTCTGAGTTTGAATTTGTGAGATAAAAATACTGTATAAACCCAGCGTCATGATCAGAGGGAGAATGCTCCAGAATATAAGCTCGGGTTGTGAAATGATTTTTTTGAGTGCATGGAGAGGGAGTGTAAAACCATACCAAAATGAAGTGATTCTCATGGAATTTTATTCCAGTTCGATTGAGAGTTTGTTTGAAGCAGTTTAAAACAAAACATTGACCCTTGACTTAGATAGAGTTAGAAAAAACACGGGACTATTAATTCATTTAGATAGGGGAATTCATATGAAATTGCAATCTCTTTATTTCATTTCCGGATTGGCATTGATCCATCCATTCAGTCAAAGTTTTGCTGGGGCTCTGGACGATCTAAGCTTGGCTGATCGCAATCAAGTCCTGGTGTCCCTCAGTAAGGATCAAAAGCCAGTTTCTATTCGAGTGAAGGTGGATTATGAACAAGCTCTCTGGCCTGAGTTTCATGTTTTCGAAAAGGTAAAGGCGACACCTGAGGAAGCAGCAGCTGTTTTTGCCGATTTTGAAAACCATAAAAAGTATTTTGGGAGTTTAAATATCACTCAATCCCATGTGGTGAGCGGTCTCGGAACATCCGTAGAAGAAATCGACTATTACCTGAACGTATTTTTGGCGAGTGACGATTATCGGTGTAGAGATCAAATCAGTTATGATCCAGCTCACGGGTCGTATCAGGTGAATTGGGATGTCATTCAATCTTCACAGAGTTATATCAAAGGTGAGATTCCTCAGGTTTGGTCGCATGGAAATGCACATTTTGAATCTTTCGCTGGGGGTACCTTAATCGCTTATACAAACTTAGTGATGCCTAAAAACTCTCTTGCTTCTTCAGGTTGGATTATTGATCGAGGAGAGTCGACCGTCATGCAGACAGTTCATCTACTAGTCCAGCAAATTGAAAAGGAGCATAACACACCTCAGTTAGAAGCACAGAAGGCTGCTCTCAAAGTCGATTTGGCTCATTGATGGAAGGCGGGCTGTTGTAAGTTCATCGAATTCTAAAATCGATGGGCAAGTTCAAAATAAACTTGCCCATTTCTATTTGAGATGACCCCGGATTCGATGAAAGTGTGTCAAAAGGCGCTGCTTGATCTATTGCCTGGAGGGCAAGAAAGTCGATTTCTTCGAATCCAAAATCCG
>JANNCA010000355.1:0-1941 GCA_031386075.1 Oligoflexia bacterium | reverse complement strand
CAGCGGCGATTCGCCTTCAGTCACAAGGTTGGAGTACCACATTATTTGAGAAGCGAGATCAGCCTGGGGGTAGAGCCTATGTCTATCGAGACCAAGGTTTTACCTTTGATGCAGGTCCGACTGTGATTACTGCACCTCATTGCTTGGAGGAACTTTTTGAATTGTCCGGGAGGAAGCTTTCGGATTATGTGGAGCTGATGCCCGTGGATCCCTTTTATGAGCTTTGCTGGGACGATGGAGATCGATTTCATTATAATGGTGATTTGCAGTCTACTTTGGATCAGATTTTAGCTCGTTCTCCTGGGGACGTAGAAGGCTACAGAAAGTTTCTAGATTATTCCAAGGCCGTATTTGAAGCGGGTTATGACGAACTAGTCCATGTTCCTTTTCTCGACTTCAAAAGTATGATTCGAGCGGCTCCAGATTTGATGCGCCTGAAGGCGTATCGGTCCGTTTATTCGCAAGTCAGTCGATTTATTAGAAACCCTCGCCTGAGGGAGGCTTTTAGCTTTCATTCACTTTTAGTTGGGGGAAATCCGTTTGATGCTTCCTCGATTTATACTCTGATTCATTATTTGGAGAGAAAATGGGGAGTTTTCTTTCCACGTGGGGGAACTGGTGTACTGATTTCTGGCCTATGCCGGTTGTTTGAGGAGCTTGGAGGGAAAGTCTGTCTCAATACTCCAGTCCAGGATATTACTGTGAAGGAAGATCGGGTTCATAGCGTATGGGCGGGAGGTCAGGAGCACCTGTTTGATGCGGTGGTGAGTAACGCAGATGTGATGCACACCTACTCGTCATTGCTCAGGCACACGGTCCGGGGACCTCGGGTAGCTCGAACTCTAGATAAAAAACGATGGAGCATGTCACTTTTTTTGATCTACTTTGGAACTAAAAGAAAGTACCCTCAGATTGCCCACCATTCTGTCCTATTTGGACCCAGATACCGAGGGTTACTCAATGACATTTTTCATCAGGGAAAATTAGCCCCAGACATGTCGCTTTACCTTCATGCTCCCTCTCGGACGGATCCTGCCCTTGCACCCGAGGGGCATGAAGCGTTTTACGTGCTATCGCCCGTCCCTCACCTTGGGCATTCTGATAGGGCTGGTGGAATTGACTGGAAAGTCGAAGGGCCCCGCTATGCTGAACAGATTTTAGATCGCCTCGAATCCACGCTCCTTCCGGGTCTCAAAAGTGAAATTGTGACGCAGCGAATTTTTACACCGGAAGATTTTCGTTCAGAACTCAATGCTCATTGGGGCTCGGCGTTCTCGTTGGAACCTATCCTGACTCAAAGTGCCTACTTTAGAACTCATAACCGGGATTCTCAAATCCGGGGGCTTTACTTTGTTGGAGCGGGAACTCATCCAGGTGCCGGGGTGCCAGGGGTCGTTCATTCGGCTAAGGCGACTCTCCAGGTCATGCAGTCTGATTTAAAAAGCGGTCGCCTATGAGTGAACTGACTGAAGCTCAGGCCACTCTAAAAAGAGGGTCTAAAAGTTTTGCCTTTGCGACTCTGTTCTTTTCAAAGGAAACTCGAATGGATGTGTCCTACCTTTATGCGTGGTGCCGTTGGTGTGATGATGTCACCGATGGTTCCATTCTGGGGTTTAATCAGAATCCGCACGGACTCTCTGCCAACCGGGTCCAGCAGCTGATGGATAAGACTCGAGCCGCTATAGAAAATGAAATGGCCACTGTTGAACTCCCTTTTGTTGCATTGGGTCAAGTGATGCGAAAATATAAAATTCCTGGGGTTTATGCGGAAGATCTTTTAGCCGGCATGAATCAAGACGCAGAAGCTCTGGGATTCGCTACTTTAGACAACCTTTTGCTCTATTGTTATCGAGTGGCGGGTTCCGTGGGTTTGATGATGTGTCACTTGATGGGTGTCAAGGAGGTGCGCGCCCTCAAAAACGCAGTCGACTTGGGAATTGC
>JANNCA010000351.1:0-7659 GCA_031386075.1 Oligoflexia bacterium | reverse complement strand
GGGATCCCGAAACTTTGGGTTTCGAAAAGCCGGATCACGCTTTTTTGGATAAACTCCCTTCTTTTGATCGAAATCAAATCGGACGGTTCGTTCGTAGCGGAAAACTCAAGGTTAGGCCTGCTGTATCAGAAGTACAGGGGTCTCAAGTATACTTTTTAGGCTCAAGTCAGGCGGAAACTATTGATACAGTTATTTTTGCCACGGGATACGCAAGGAGGTTTTCATTCCTTCCAAAGATTTATGCAGACTTTGAAGATCCAAATTTTGCGTTGATGTTTCAGATATTCCATAGGACTGAGCCAGGATTGATTTTTCTGACTGACCTTCAGGTACCTCAAAGTAATTGGCCTATGTTTAGAGCCGAGGCACTTGCAGCGGTGGCTTATTTGAAGGCGGAGGAGCTAAATCCTGCTAGGGCGGCACAATTTAATCGATTGAGAATGACGGGTGTTTTGCCGTCTTTCAAAGCTGACTTGTTTAAAGATGAAAGCGAATTTATTATTGATCCCGCTATTTTTACCCAATTTTCGAAAGAATTTGTAGACTGGATGAATTCAGCTGCCGGAGGAAAAGGGGCTATTTGAAATTTATTTAGGCGATTTTCAACTTTTTAAAGCTGACCACTTGGACCTAGTCTAAGTGGTATTTCTCTGATTCTTTCAACAATTTGGCGGTTGTCGCGAGTGATACTAATTCTGTGATCACGCAGTTTTAGAAATAAGCTTCTCACCTTGAATCAGTAAATCTGGCAACCTCGGCAGAATTTTCAGCTATCAGATCTTCGCTTTGCCTTGGCTCGCCAAAAGCCATCTGTTAATTTGTAGAGGAGTCTAGCTCCGGCATTGGCATCCCAGTCGTTATTCTCATTAAGAGGCGAGAGTTTTCTGACTGGGCAATCCATCAAAAATATTAGGTTCTTTCGTTTAGATTGCTTTAGGGTTCAAGAAAGTGGTTTTCGTGCGCGGGATCCAAATCTTTAGCGCCGAAAACCATTTTCTTGAATGCCTTTTCCTAAAAGGTAATCTTGAGATCTATATTAAATAAATCTGCATGGCCGACACAATTTCCTGAACATCCTTATTTCTTTTAAGTTCCAGTTTTATTTTATTATAAGAGTGCAAGCCTTAGACATTGACCCTAGACTTGAGGCTAACTCAATCGCCTGTTTTTTAAATTCGAGTGTATAAACTCTTCCAGTACCCATTCGCAACTACCTTTGTTGACTTTTTTTATCATGTATTCTCGTGTCCATCAAATCGGGGTAGGTTCAAAGGCACTATTATTGGAATAGAGTTCAGTTTGTGAAGAATCACTCCTACAACCCCAACAACTTCAAATTGATAAAAAAAATTTTGCTCTTTTTCAGTATCCTTAGCATGGCGCCCTTTCCCCTGTCAGCCGAGACTATTCGTTTGACAAACGGAGAGTGGCCACCCTACACCTCTCAAAACTTAAAACCGCATTTCGGAATTGTCTCCCACCTCGTGACCAAAGCTTTTGCGTTAATGGGGATCACGGTACAATATGGCTTCTTCCCTTTGAAACGGGAGATAGAGTATGCGAAAAACGAAGGGTGGGATGGCTCCATTGGCTGGGCACTTGGACGGAGAGAATTAACGAAAGACTTTTTCTTTAGTAAGCCGATCATAACAATTCCCAAGGCACTCTATTCCTTGAGAACCAAACCAGTCATTTGGAACACGATGAAAGACCTCAAGGGAAAACACATTGGAATCACGGCGGGTTATTTTTACGGTGAAGCGTTCGAGCGCGCCAAGCAAGAAAGGCTATTCATCGTTGAAGAGGTTACCTATGATGCTCAAAATCTAAAAAAGCTCTTGCTTGGGAGGATTGATGCATTTGCGATGGAAGTCGAAACTGCAATTTACCTTATGAATCACCTAATAATCCCTGAAGAGGCTGCCCAAATAATAACTAGTTCAAAATTTTTGGTTGAGGTGCCACTCTGTGTAATTTTCCCAAAAAAACACAATAAGAAGAGTGTCCACTTCCTAAAGATCTTCAACCGGGGAATACAGCGCTTGAAAAGCAGTGGGCAATATGATCGAACAATCCAGGAAGCACGAGGTTAGAAAATATTATTTGTGAAATTTCTTCATCCATTCTCCTTTCTTACTAGTGACAGGTAATACATGAGCCCTAGAAAACGTCCTGGGCGATGGACGTCAATCTCCTTGCGTCAAACCTTAATTTTAGGTTCCGTACTCTGCATTTTGCTTCCTGCACTCCTACTTGGATTTTTTCAGATCATCACCACGTTTAACGAGCGAATTTACTTGGAAGCACGCTTACCTCTTCAGCTCTATGCGGATTTGCTTTCAAATGGAGTGGTGGCGGCTGTCTGGAACATAGATCAAGAGGCAGCGGGCGAGCAAGTCAATGCAATCATGCTCATCCCCGATATAGTCAGCGTTACGCTGACGGACCAGGATCGCAAAATTTTTGCTAGCGGTAACAATAGCACTCTTTCCATTAAGCGACTTCTGCGCGAGGATCGCGAAGTTCTCCATAAAGGAGAATGGATAGGGCATATAACAATGGTACTGTCAATGGACCGCATCTATAGCGATGTGCAGCGTGCCCTGACCAAACTAGGGGCCACCTTTCTCGCACAAATAGTGATTTCAATAGTATTCATTTGGATTTTCTTTGAGAGATGTATTGGCCGACCCTTGAAATCTATTCAACAAGAAGTCATACGAATCGCTCATGGTGATTTTAATCGCCCCCTGCATTGGGGCCGCCAAGACGAAATGGGCAATCTGATATTGGGGCTGAATAAAATGAGAAAGGAATTAGCCATCCTGACCCGTGATCGAGAAAAGCATATTGTTGATCTGGAAATCACCCGAGAATTACTGGAAAAAGAATCCGCTCACAAGGAAGAAAGAGAGAAATTATTATCTACGATACTGGAAGCTCTACCGGTGGCCGTTTTTGCCAAAGATATTCAAAAAGGGTTTCAAATTACTATTTGGAATAAGAAGGCTGAAGAGTTAACAAATCTTAAGGCTCAAGACTATATTGGAAAATATGACTCAGACTTTTTTCCAAAAGAACAAGCTGATTATTTTAGAGCTCAAGATATTGAAGCTAGTAAATCTCATAGTGTGATTGAAATTCCTGAGGAGGTTGTACAAATCCCGAAGGGAGTCATGCTATTCCATACTAAAAAAATTGTAATCCGAGACCCAAACGGAGACCCAAAATTTCTACTCGGCATCACCGAAGACATAACCCAAAGCAAACAAGTAGCTGTGGCGTTGCTCGCCGCTAAAGAATCTGCCGAAAACAACGCCCGCATCAAATCCCGTTTTTTGGATATTGCCGCTCATGAACTACGCACCCCATTGACTGCAGCTTCTTTATTGTTGCAATTGACACAGATGAAACTCACCCAGGGCTGCCCAGTGCAGGTTGCCACTCTAATGCGACTCAGCGCGCAGTTGAGTCAACTGTCTCACCTAGTAGTGGATTTGCTGGATGTGTCGCGTCTGGAGCGAGGCGTGCTACCACTGACCCGAAAACCGACTGATCTAATCGCATTAGTGTCTGAGTGTCTGGATAACTTTAGCTTACAAGCGCCAAATCAGCCTATCGAATTTAAAAAACCAGAATACAAAATTGAATTGAATATCGATCCTGTACGAATATGCCAAGTCGTTTCAAATTTGATTGATAACTCAATTAAATATTCTCCTGAAAATATGCCGATCGAAGTCGTTATTAAAAAAACAAAAACAATAAAATCCCAGAAACCACTTGAGAGCGTGCGAATTTCCGTGATAGATCGCGGTCCTGGTATCTCGGAGAAACACCAAGCGACACTCTTCAAGCCTTTTGCTAGGGGGGCCGCGGATTCAGTCACAGGGTCCTCTGGGCTTGGGCTTGGGCTATTTATTTGCAACGAGATCATTACACTCCACGGTGGGACCATAGGAGTCAAAAGCAAATTGGGCGCTGGTGCCACGTTTTTTTTCGAACTCCCTCAAATTTCTGTGGCATAAAGAGGAGTGAAATGACAACTACTTCAAATCAAAAGACTATCTTGATCATCGAGGATGACAAAACTATTCTTTTCACTATAAAAGAGCTCCTTAAAATAGAAGGATACGAAGTGCATACGGCCGAGAATGGCTTTGCTGCACTGGAGTTACTTGAGTCTTGCCCTCTACCCAATCTTATCCTGCTCGACATGAAAATGCCCATTATGAATGGCTGGCAATTTGCTGGTGAGTACCTAGCCAAGCATGACCACAAAGCACCCATTGTAGTCATGACTGCCGCTGCTGACGCGGAACAACGCGCCAAAGACATTAACGCAAGCGGTTGGGTTAGCAAGCCATTTGTTTTTGACAATTTTTTAAAAATGATTAAGAAGCATGAGCGATAGATCAAGGCTTCTATGGCAGTGCATTCTGTGATTGCTCCCACTGTACAGAAAATTCAATACAAACTTAGTTTCACAATAGATAGAGAGGACCTTTTTGAAAGGTTTAAAACTAAAAATGAATGACAACCCAAAGCATCACTATATGACTCACTTGGACGCATTGAGAGCGTTTGCCGTTTTTGCAGTAATTTTGGGTCATAGTTTTAGTGAACAGTCTTTTTTGAATTCAATTGGAATTGAATTTTTGGGAGTGAGACTCTTTTTTGTTTTAAGCGGATTTCTCATTACCGGAATTCTCTTGCGTTCCCGTCAGCAAGCTGAGTTATTATTTTGCCATAAATTGAAAATGTCTTGATCCTATGAGTCATTTCTAGTCTTATTCTGGCAAGTTTTTCATGGTATTTTCTGGAGGAACCGTTAAACCGATTCAAAGGTCGATTTCCTTATACTGATTCTGTGATCACGCAGTCTTAGAAATAAGCTTCTCACCTTGAATCAGTAAGTCGGGCAACCTCGGTAGAATTTTCAGCTATCTGATCTTCGCTTTGCCTTGGCTCGCCAAGAGCCACCCTGTTAATTTGTAGAGGAGTCTAGCTCCGACATTGGCATCCCAGTCATCAGATGAATCAGGGGACGGGGCAACTTCATTTAGATCGAAGCCGATGATTTTCTTTCCGGATTTGACGAGTGTCGCAAGGAGATAATTTGCCTCCTGGAAATCTAACCCTCCAGGAACAGGTGTTCCCGTGTTGGGGCAGAATCGGGGATCGAGTCCGTCGATGTCAAATGAGACCCACACTTGCTCAGGTAGGCAGGCTATGATTTCTTGTGCGGTTTCTCGCCAGGTTGAACCTTCAAATTTTTTCTTTGCGAGATCCTTGTCAAAGAACGTGTTGACTCGCATTCCTTGGCTTTGAATAAAGTCAAACTCTTCCTCGCAGAAATCGCGAATTCCAACTTGGACTATTTTTTTGACCTGGGGAATTTGATCCAGGACATTGCGCATGATGGAGGCGTGCGACCAGATAAATCCTTCATATGCATTTCGGGTGTCGGAATGCGCATCGAAGTGAAGAATGCCGAAAGACTCGTATTTTTCGGCAATGGCTTGAAGAGCTCCAAAAGGAACTGAGTGATCTCCTCCGATTACACCCACCCACTTCCCTGCTCTGAGGAGGCGGCGGGTTTCTGTTCGTATTTTTTCATTCAATTGAGTTCCTAAATCATTTACCCGATTGAGGATTTCTGGGTGGTCAGGCGAGGGATGATCCAGCCCCTCTATGATTTTATGGGCGAGTGCTTTCCCTTTCTGGTTCCAGGAATGAATTTCTGAGAATTCTGGGAGCATGAAAAGGCCAGCTTCGTAAGGTTTGAGCACATCAGCATCGTAAAGATCCACCTGTTTACTTGCCCTCAGAATGGCGCGTGGAGCATGAGAGGTTCCCCCTCCATAAGAAGTCGTCACTTCCCAAGCAACGGGTAGGTACACTACTTGCGAGTGGGCTTCGTCAGCTAAAAGGCCAAAGATGCCTGAATCTTCAGGAGCAGCAGCATTCGGATTAAAATCGGTCATCTTAGGTATTTGCTGTGTTTCTGGAAGGGAGTCAAGTTTCGAAAATTTTGGAGAACTAAAGGCTTGCGAATACCAATCGGCTCACGTAAACGTAACGGCCCTATGGGGTGGGTGCAAAAAATAACGAGATCTTTAAATTGCGCGGGAGCAAGGGTTGCAGGAATCGTTTTTTTTATTGGGACCCTTGCGTATGGGGCGTATGGAAATGATGGGCTTACTTTGGAGCAACGATGGAGCCTAGAAAAAAGCCAGACTTTTTCGGGAATGACCCAGGAGACGCTCCAATCTCTTTCGGGAAAGCATGTGCTTTTTATTTCAGGGATTATGAATGGATGGGCCAACGTTCCGCATATCGCGAGTTACTATGCAGCAAGTATGGATGTCGTCAGAAATGAGTTGGGCGTGGATGCCTCGTATTTTGGTCCACCCTCTTGGTTGTCTATCCCTGACGGTGCGGATTTAGTTTATCGAGAAATCCTTCGAATTCATGATTTGGTAAAAAAACCTCTTGTTTTGATTGCCCACAGTAAGGGAGGTGCTGAGGCCCTTTATGCTATTTTGAGGCATCCGCTCATCATGTTGAAGGGCCAAGGTGTGGATGAAGTTGAACCCATTGTGGATCGAGTGGTATTGATTCAAGCTGCAATCGGCGGATCTGTTTTAGCGTCGGCCCAACGACGAAGTCTAAGCGTTCATGCACTTGCATGGTTCTTGGGAGCTGCATTGGATTCGCTGAGCCCTACCCAAGCAATCGATAATTTTGCATCCGCTTTTACAAGATTTAATGAGCTCTTGAAAGCAAGGTATGGAGACGAAGGGGAATTTTCCGCCGTGCAAGTTCAAAAAGAAATATCCGACAAAGTATATTATGTCCGAGGGGGCGTTGATCCAAGTCATTTTAGCCGAGGATTGCAAGTCGTTCTTTGGGTGTGCGGGGGTAGTTTTGACTGTAAGCAAAGTGACGGGCTATTGGATGTAGAGTCCCAAAGGCTGAGTATCGACGGGTCATTTGGGGTTGATTTAGGGATCATTCCTTTGGATCATATTCAGGCAACTGTCAGCGGTTATTTAAGTGGATCACCCGAAAGCGATAGAAGAGCCCTCATGAGAGCGGTCTTGCAGCAGATTTACCAGTTTCCAATGTGAGTCGCGAATGTCAATGGTCGGTGAGTAACCGTTGGAATCTTTCTCAGTGGCTGCTATAAAGTGATTACATATGTCACTGGTGATTTTTGTTGATGGTGCCTGTTCAGGAAATCCGGGTCCAGGAGGGTGGGGTGCTGTAGTTGCCTTTCCTGACGGGAGGGTTCGGGAACTTGGAGGGAGAGAGGTTCCGTCGACTAATAATAGAATGGAATTGGTAGCGGCGATTCAGGCGCTTGAGTTTTCTTGTCTTTCGCATGAGGTGCACAGGGGTGATCAGGGACGTCAGACAGATGAGGAAGTGTTGATTCATACAGATTCTACTTATGTGATTCGAGGAATTACGGAATGGATTTGGGGGTGGAAAAAAAGAGAGTGGAAAACTTTTGAAGGCAAGCCAGTTGCGAATTCAGAACTTTGGAAGCTGTTATTCGATGCCGTTCAAGGTCGCAAAGTCCAATGGAAGTATGTTCGGGGGCATAGCGGAATTCCAGGAAACGAAAGAGTTGATCAAATTGCAGTAGAGTTT
>JANNCA010000348.1:0-3189 GCA_031386075.1 Oligoflexia bacterium | reverse complement strand
AGTCGATTGGCTAACGTCTTGATTTTTGAGGTGAGGACTCCATAGCCAGGCGTGGTGAGTCGCATAGATCCGAGTGGATCGGTCTCATGGGCGTCGAAGCCCGCAGAAACCAAAATGAGTTCGGGCTTGTATTGCAAGGCTATGGGTTCAATGACTTGATCAAAAGTCTGGTAATAGTTCTCATCTCTGCACGAGTGGGGAAGCGGAATATTGAGAGTGTATCCTAAGCCCTTGCCTTCTCCTCGTTCTTCTGCTTTTCCTGTTGTCGATGGAAACAAATTCTCCTGATGTAAATCGATGAAATAAATCTGATCGTCCTGGTAAAAAGTTTCTTGGGTGCCGTTGCCATGATGAACATCCCAGTCTAAAATTAAGATCCGGCGGACACCTAGAGACAAAGCCTTTTTTGCGGCAATCGCGATCGTATTGAATACACAAAAACCCATCCCTCGATCGGGCCGAGCATGATGGCCGGGCGGCCGGATGAGGACAAAGCCACGATTGACCCTATTCTCTAATACACGTTCGATCATTTCGACTCCGAGTCCAGCAGCGAGTCGGGCTGCATGAACAGAGCCGGGTGAGAGGTGAGTCTCGTGATCCAGATCAGCAATTTTGCCTTCTAGAGATTGGACATGGTCAAGGTACTGAGGAGAGTGGACTTCTGAAAGTTCAGAGTTTGTGGCAAGGCGTTCCACAGAGAGTAATATTTCTACTGGGCTGACTTTTTTCGTGAGATTGGCTTTGAATTGGGAGCTGGACAGCTCCGCCAGAATCGCTCTAAGGCGGCCTGGATTTTCCGGAATTTGAGGTCGGTCGTTATCAAAAATGCCATGCTGAAGAAGGAGTGGATGAGAAAGGACTAAAAGACCTGGCAAAAGGAACACTCCTTATATCGTTCAGATTTTAGAAAATTTTCTTCCAGACTGCTTCCTTGAATCCAACTGTACCGGCGAATTTTCCCAATAGAAAGGGTCTTTTGATGAGCATTCCATTTGCGGATAAAAGCTGGATCCCTTCTTCTTCAGTCATTTTGGGTAGCTTTTGACTGAGTTTGAGTTCTCGGTAAAGCAAACCTGAGGTATTGAAGAGCTTCTTGATTTCTCCATTCATGAACTGAAGCATTTTCTTGAGTTCCCTTGGGCTCGGAGGGTGAGTTTTGATGTCGAAGGTTTCAATTACGCCTAATTTCGAGTGATTCTCGAGAAATTTAAGCGCATTTTTACAGGTTGAGCACGGGCCGTATTGATAAAGTTTCCATTTTTCCATAATAGGGTCTCTTCTGGCTTATAACTGAATTTGGGGGGGAGATCTCTATCAAAAACAGAACTTACCAGGTCTCTTGACCTCGGTGGCTTCGCGTGGTTCTCTCCACTCTATGTCTAATTTAGATTCTTATCAGAACCAACTGCGCGATCTTTCGGAACGGGAACAAAAAGCAGAGGCGGGTGGGGGTGTCGATCGAGTGGCGAAACAGCACGCTGCCGGCAAATTGACCGCACGAGAGAGAATCGACCTACTGCTGGATCCAGGCAGTTTTACTGAATTGGATAAGTTTGTGGTCCATCGGTGCACTGACTTTAATATGGATCAGCAGAAGTTTTTGGGAGACGGCGTTGTCACGGGTTATGGCACAATCGGCGGCAGAACGGTTTTTCTATTTTCTCAGGATTTCACAGTTTTTGGAGGGAGCCTTTCAGGTGCGCATGCTTCCAAAATTTGTAAAGTGATGGATCTCGCCCTGAAAACCGGAGCACCCGTGATTGGCCTCAATGATTCTGGGGGGGCCAGGATTCAAGAAGGGGTTGAAAGCTTAGGTGGATATGCTGAGATTTTTTGGCGGAATGTTCAATGTAGTGGGGTAATTCCCCAAATTAGTGTGGTCTTAGGTCCTTGCGCGGGCGGGGCCGTGTACAGTCCGGCGATCACGGATTTTGTTTTTATGGTCGAAGGTTCCTCCTATATGTTTGTCACTGGGCCTGACGTCATTAAAACTGTCACTCATGAAGATGTGACTAAAGAAGCCCTCGGAGGGGCGGAAGCCCATGCGGAAAAAAGCGGAGTTTGCCATTTTGTAAGTCCATCGGAGCAAGCCTGTTTAGCCTCGGTTCGAAGACTCGTTGGGTTTCTGCCACTGAATAATCTCGACGCTTCTCCGCTGCGGACTTTTGATTCTCATAGGGGAACTGGCGAGCAGGATCCTTTAGATCGGCTTTGCCTCGAGATTCCAAAAATTTTGCCGGATATTCCAAATAAGCCTTACGATATGAGGCGAGTCATTGAAACGGTTGTCGATGATGGGGAGTATTTTGAAGTTCACGCTACTTATGCGGGAAACATGGTGGTCGGATTTGCTCGAATGGGAGGCAGAACCGTAGGAATTGTGGCCAATCAGCCTGCTCATTTAGCGGGATGTTTAGATATTTCAGCATCCTTGAAGGGGGCTCGATTCATTCGATTTTGTGATTCATTTAATATTCCCCTCATTACATTAATCGATGTTCCTGGGTTTTTACCGGGTATTTCTCAGGAGCATGGTGGAATTATCAAGCACGGTGCGAAATTACTCTATGCTTATGCTGAAGCGACAGTTCCGAAGATAGCTCTCATTATTCGGAAGGCCTATGGGGGTGCTTATGACGTGATGTCGTCGAAGCATATTCGGGCTGACTTTAATTTCGCATATCCTACAGCTGAGATTGCAGTCATGGGAGCTGAAGGTGCTATCAATATCCTTTATAGAAAAGAAATATCAGACGCTGAGAAAGCTGGAAAGAGTGAAGAAGAGCGGAAACGTTTGACTGAGCTTTATAGATGCACCTTTGCAAATCCTTATAAGGCGGCCGAATTGGGCTATATTGATGAAATTATCCTTCCCGAAGATACTCGCCGTATTTTGAATCATTGTTTGAAGGTACTCGCAACTAAGCGTGAACAAGGCCCTTCTCGAAAGCATGGGAATATCCCCTTATGAAAAACTTAATTTCTAAAGATATCATCAAGAAGCCTGTCTTGATTGCCAACCGAGGGGAAATTGCGATTCGTATTGCCCGTACTTGTCGGGCATTGGGATTTCCGACTGTTGGGGTTTATTCAGAGGCCGATCGATTCGCAGAGTATCTCCGATACTGTGATTCAGCGTATTTTATTGGGCCTGCGGCTCCTCGCGAGAGCTATCTTAATATCGAT
>JANNCA010000317.1:0-2317 GCA_031386075.1 Oligoflexia bacterium | reverse complement strand
CTTCTAAGCCATTTTCTTCGTATCTGTGCCATATATTTGCGACCGTCTTCGAATCTACGGACAGAGCCTTCTTAATCACCCCTGAGTGCTCGCCCTTATCGAGTAAAAGTAAAATACGACTGCGAGTCAAAGTTCGGGCCTTTTGAGCCTTTTTGTAGCAGATCTGCAATTACTTTCTTTTCTTTGACTTTTAACTTAATCTTCCTCAGTGCTTTCATTGATATCTCCCGTTGCTGATATGCTCGATAGCATGATGAATAAATTTTAGGAAGAACTAACTTTACAGTGTACTAGCGTGCCTAGCACTCGCTACGGCACTTTCTACCTACTTGATGATAGAGACGGTGGACTACTTCTCAAAAACGGAAGGGCGGGGGATTCTAAGCAGTTTTAAGAGATGTTTATGCGAGCTTATCGTCATCGCATTCTCAATGTTCTCATTTCGAGACCTAGGAAGCAGGATTTTGCAACGCGTCGTTTTGGTCGGAATGACGGTTTACTCCTTGTGGGCAATTTCAAGCGGGGTCATAGTCGCATCTCACCGCGAGTACCGAGAAAGTGAATCGATCCGGCAAATGATCATGGATACAGAAAAGCAAATTCATGAAAAAGAGGAAGCGTCTGAAAATTATTTAAGACGGGATAGACTTAGCGTCTTACGAAAAAATCAAGTTGAGTCAGACCGTCTTAAACCAAATTAAGACGGCGCAATTTCCGATGCAGATTGGAGCAGTGCAATGAGGCCGATTCAATTGCCGCTTCCATTCCATACAGAAATAGTTAAGATAGGTATTCTGAGAATACGAAAAGGAAAAACCCAAATGGCAGCAGCAAAGAAAAAAGCGAGTAAGAAAAAAGTAGCTAAAAAGAAAACTTCTAAAAAGAAGGCTAAAAAATGAAAAAATTTATTCTTGCAGCGATCATAATGTCGTTCAGTGCTTTGGCACTTGCTGATGATAAAGATAAGGATGTTAGCGAGCACAAGCATCATCGGATTAAAGAACTAGACGAGCAAATTGCAGAACTTCAAACTGCAAAAGCTTGCATATCCTCGGCAACGGACCACCAAGCTATGAAAGCCTGCCATGAGCAGCTTGAAAAAGCTCGAAAAAGTCACAGGTCACAAGAGTTAGATGAGAAAATTCATCGTCTTCAAGAAGAGAAATCTAAAATAAATAAAGGTGATCCGTCATGAACAAATCCGAAATCATCTCAAAACTAGCCGAACACAAAGAACAAGCTTGAGCTGATTCTCAACGAGACTCTCGCTATTATCAAAAAGACCGTTAAAAAAGATGACGTTACCCTCATTGGTTTCGGCACCTTCTCCAAGTCTAAGCGCAAAGCTCGCACGGGTCGTAATCCGCAGACAGGGGAGGCGATTAAGATTCCAGCGATGACCGTGCCTAAATTCAAAGCGGGTAAGGATTTTAAAGATTTGCTGCGATGAGTACTTCAGCTATCAAGGAGGCCATTACTGTCGATCCTGCTCAGTGCGGCGGGCGGCCCTGTATTCGAGGAATGAGAATCCGGGTCTCCGACGTTCTAGATTTATTAGCTCAGGGTCATTCCTTTGAGCAAGTCCTTGAAGAATTTCCGGATTTAACTGATGTCGACATTCGAGCCTGTATCGCCTATGCCTCCAAACGAGTGTCGCATCCAACGGTTAAAGTTGCATGATTTTTTGGCTTGACGCTCATTTATCAACATCATTTCCGATCCGAGGATTTTCATTAAAATAAATATTTTTTCACACCTATTAGAATTGTTCCACCAGACAAAAGTTGAGGCCCTCCAACCAACCCATCGGCGGTCGTATTTAGAGGCAGACTTGCTCCTATCTCAGTGAAAAAAGTGTAGAACGAGTTTTCTGGAGAATATTCACCGCTAAAAGAAAACTTCATAGCGCTCGCTAAACTGGATCGCAAATCGGATGGCAGTCCAAATAAAGTCGAAATATTTCCACTCAGAGCAATAGACTCAGTTCTAAAAATTCGATTTACTACGGTTAAATCTAAAACGCTATAGACAAAGGGGGTCTCAGAGGATTTTCCATTTTGAATGCCAAAAATTTGATTTTGTCGAAATCCTAGCTGAAGGTTAGTTCGACCATCATTCCAATATGGGCTGCCAACGAATAAGCCATATCCAAGTTCCTTTCCAATAGCACCGAATCCAGCTGACACAGAAAAATCGGTGTTTTTGACTTCAGCAAATGAAGTCGTTCCAATAAATAATGCTAGGATTGTTAAAATTCGCTTGAACACTTAAATACTCCCTAAAGTTGCTGAATTTCCTCAAAGGGGGCCACCCAATT
>JANNCA010000261.1:0-1930 GCA_031386075.1 Oligoflexia bacterium | reverse complement strand
GAGTGTCTGGAAAAAACAAAAGAGTTACTGCCCTCAGGAACAAACGCACTAGTTGTAGGTGATCGAGAGAATGATATTTATGAATATTTTGAGAGAGCAATAGACTTAGAGTTAGATGTCGGAATTTTTCAAGATATATGTCGCCTAAATTTTTATGCTGCTAACTGACTTCCCTGGCTTTTCATAGTTCTTCCTGGATTTAATTCTACAATATTCACTCTGGAACAATTTTTTGTTTTTCCCGACCAACGATTTGGATTTTTCAGTTTTGCTTTCTCGTACACTTCGTGACGTTTATCCAAAATATTTTTATCGTTTCCAAAATGTCTAGAGGCAGGTGTTACAAAATTAATCCCACTGTGAAGATGAATATTATTATACCAATTCACAAATTTTAAAACCCATTCTCGGGCCTCTTCAATACTTGCAAATCCTCTTTCTGGAAAAGCTGGGCAATATTTTAGCGTCTTAAAAAGAGCTTCTGAATAAGGATTGTCATTCGAAACTCTTGGACGACTAAATGATGGAGCTATTCCTAATCTGTAAAGGGTCGCCAACATTGTTGCGCCTTTCATTGGGCCACCATTGTCAGAGTGAAGTACCACTTGATCTTTTTTAATATAGTTTAATACACACGCTTTTTCAATCATGCCTGATGCCAGTTCTGCATTCTCACATTCATGGATTTCCCAATGAACTATCATGCGAGAAAAAATATCCATTGGAAGATATAAGTAATAATATGTTCCTTTGATTGACGCTCTTAAATACGTTATATCCCATGACCAAATTTGATTTATTTCTGTTGCCACTAATTCATCTGGCTTTTTATGTTTTCGTGGATTCGATTTCAATCGATGGGCCAATAGTTTTTCTTTTTTTAAGATTCGATAAAAACTACTTTCGCTTGCAACATATTCACCTTTGTCAGCAAGCCTCGGAACGATCTGACAAACTGGTAGATTGGCGTATTCGGTGCTATTGGCAATCTCTAATACCTTTTCACGTTCTTCTTCTGATAATGCGTTTGCTGGGCGATTAACTGGCCCACAACGCCTATCCTCTAAATTATTTTCCCAACGCTCAATCGTTCGAATTTCAAGATCTAAAATTTCGCAGGCCTTTATTTTTCTTGCCCCAGCAGAAACGGCTTCTCCAATAAGAAAAATGCATTCAGCTCGATCAAATACACTCACTCGTCCTCCTCCGATCCCCAAAGAAGGTCGGCTTTTTTTTTGAGAATAAGAAGAGCGGCAGCTTCTGCAAGAGCCTTGTCTTTTCGACGAAGTTCTTTTTCAAGTTGCTTAACTTTTTTTTGTTCGGCCATTAATTCCATTTTATCGGCGAATGATTTTTTTAATGGACCTAAGGCTTCTTCAATTTGTTTTTGCCACTCATCGAGATGCTCTTGATGTAGTCCTTTTTTGCGAAGGTATTCACCACGCTCTTCTTTTGAAAGCGCACCATACTCTGTAAGTGCTTTAAGTTTTTCTGATGCTGATCTACTTTGAGGTTTTGATGGTTTTTTCATTCCATCAGTATTAGCAAATTTATCCCGCCAGGCATAGAGTGTGGGGGGGGTGATTCCTGCTTCATCTGCAATCTCTTGAACTTTTTTGGAACCCCGACTCAAAAGTTTTTGGACAGTTACTTTCTTAAATTCATCTGAAAAACCATAATGACGTGACATAAATACATACCTTCGCCCCCCTTTAAATTATTTTAGAAGAGGCGACATGTATCCTGACATAGGGGGTTATCAAGGGATGAATAAAAGTCAAAGTAGAGTTTAAAATGGCGCCCGCCGTTCTAGAGTGGACGAACCACTCACTTTAACAAGATATTACATGGTTGAGTGGCATGCACCAAGAGTGAATCTTAGGGAGCTGGCACTCCTGCGTTTTATTCAGGGCAAAACAGAACGGGAATT
>JANNCA010000248.1:0-10803 GCA_031386075.1 Oligoflexia bacterium | reverse complement strand
TATTCCCTGTGAAGCCATGACATTAGGAGACAAAGAATATCGATTGCCTGGAATCGGCGCCTATATGGATGTGGCAATCAAGCAGGGCGACACCCGAGCTATGTCATTAGCTATTGTAGCGATGATTTTGCTGATTGTTGTCATGGATTTTACGATTTGGAGGCCCATTTTGTCCTGGGTCCAGAGATTTCGGTTAGAGTCAGTGCCAGGTGCTTTGCCCGAAGAGCCCCTCATGCAGATTTGGGTTCGAGAATCCAAAATTCTACGATTAGTTAAATTGTTCTTTCGACATTTAGAAATGAAGCATCGAGTACGAAAGTCTCAGCCAGTAGCACCGGTTGCCATTATTCGTGAATTTGCTATAAAAAACCGGCCTCATTTTTATCACGCACTATTGGGTGCCTTTCGAGCGGTATCCTTGTTTCAAAAAGTGTATTCTCCTCGCTTGTTCAAAGTCATGGAATTTTTGGGTGTGATCGCCCTATTTAGCTTTACAGGCTATGGGGCATTTAAACTCTTAGTATTGCTAGCAGGTGTTCCGCCTTCTACCTGGATTGTTCTGATTCGAAATACACTTTGGACTTTTTTGAGAGTTTTTTTTGCCTTGACCCTGAGTACACTTTGGGCTGTTCCTGTGGGGATTTGGTTAGGAACTTCTCCTAAGAGAATCCGTATTGCTCAGCCGCTCATACAGGTTTTCGCCTCATTTCCAGCGCCTATGCTTTATCCAATTGCGTTAAGTGCGCTCTTTGCCTTAGGGATCAGCTTTGATTGGGCTTCGATGTGCCTGATGCTTTTGGGTGTTCAATGGTATGTACTTTTTAATGTTTTGGCAGGAGCACTTCGTATTCCCAGGGAACTCAATGATGCTCTGTCCCTCATGAAGTCTTCGAGACTTGACCGATGGAGGGCACTCTATTTGCCGAGTGTTTTTCCAGCGTTGGTAACGGGGTGGGTGACTGCCGCAGGAGGTGCTTGGAATGCAAGTGTGGTGGCCGAATACATTTTTTATCACGGAACCATTTTAAAGACGGGAGGGCTAGGGGCTACGCTCAGTGTGGCTACCTCGAATGGAGATTTTACTCTCTTTGCGGCGAGTTTGACCCTGATGGTATTTATTGTCATATTATTGAATCGGACTGTTTGGTCGAGGATTTATTTGCTGGCCCAAACACGCTTTAGGATGGACATCTGATTATGGCTGCAAAAAATGCATTAATTGAACTTAAAAACGTATCGAAAACATTTACCTTAGAGTCTGGGACTGAACTGAAGGTTCTGGAGGACGTGAATCTTTTAGTGGAAGAAGAGGAAATCGTTGCCCTTCTAGGGCCCTCTGGATCAGGAAAGTCTACTTGTCTACGAATTATGAGTGGCTTAATTCAATCGACTTCAGGTGAAACTTTGGCCAGGGGACGGCCTCTTTCTGGTACGAATCTTGATGTTGCTCTTGTGTTTCAGTCGTTTGCTCTTTTTCCATGGGAGACCGTCTATCAAAACATTGCACTTGCACTGAAGCCTCTTCGTTTAACAGCGGTTGAATTGAAGGCTAAAGTGAAAAAAGCGATTGATTTGGTGGGGCTTGAAGGGTTTGAAGAAGCCTATCCAAGAGAGCTTTCAGGGGGGATGAAACAGCGAGTGGGCATTGCCCGCGCTTTGGTGATGGAGCGTTCTGTGATCTTGTTAGATGAACCCTTTAGTGCCCTGGACGTCCTGACAGCGGATACGCTCCGAACAGAGATGGTTAAGATTTTCTTAGACAAAAAAACAGGGACCCGCTCTATGGTACTCGTGACTCATAATATTCAGGAAGCCGTTTTTATGGCAAAAAGAATTATGGTAATGGGAATTAACCCGGGTCATATTCGGAGAGAGATTATTAATGACTTGTCCTATCCTCGTGATGATCAGTCTCCGGCATTTCGAAGGATGGTCTCGCAGATTCATGCACTCATCGCCGAAACGCTGATGCCAGATAAGCCTGCTGCAACGGTCGGAGTTTCTCTCCTGCCTCGGCAACTTCCTAAGGAACCGCCGATCGAAACCCTGCCCAATGTGCAGATTGTTGAAATGATTGGACTTCTCGAGGCGATAGCCGATCTCGGAGGCTCAGCCGATATTTTTGCTTTAGCGCACGACACCGGTAAGGATTTTGGGCGAACTCTTTATTTAGCAAAGGGGGCTGAACTTCTTGAACTTGTCGATACACCGAAGCAGCATGTATTGCTCACGGAAATTGGCAGGCATTTCGTGGCGGGGGATATTAACGTCCGAAAACGAATGCTTAACGAACTCTTTGGGGCTCTTCGAATCGTTCAAATGACGTCGAATCTTCTCCGTAAAAACGATAATCTGAGGCTTCCGATTGAGTCGCTGACGGAGCGAGTGGGGGAGTGGTTGCCCAATGAGAATCCTCTTCAGGTGGTTGAAGCGATTGTATCGTGGGGACGTTTTGCAGAATATTTTGGATATAATGATGATACGAAAGAAGTTTACCTTGATGTGGGTCAGGAAACATCATGAAGAATTATATGACCCCGGCCGGGGCCTATCAGCTTAAAGTTGAATTAAAAAAACTCTTGAACCAGGATCGACCCGAACTCGTCAAAGTGATTTCCTGGGCGGCCTCAAACGGTGACCGCTCGGAAAATGGTGATTACATCTACGGGAAGCGAAGACTCAGGGAGATCGATCGTCGAATTCGTTTCCTCACTCAGCAACTGGAAGCTGCGGAAATTATTGACCCTGCCCTTCAGAAATCGGACCGAATTCGATTTGGCGCTACGGTCACACTCCTGGATGAAGAAAATCATCGGCGAACCTATCGCATCGTCGGAAAGGACGAGATTGATCCGAAGCACGGATGTGTCAGTTGGGCTTCTCCTATTGCCAAAGCACTGCTTAATGCACAGGTTGGAGACGTCGTTCAACTTCAGACCCCTCGAGGGCAACAAGAGCTAGAAATTCTAGAAATTCTTTATATTTAGACTATTCCGCAGAATTCCTAAGGATTCTCCGGAGGTTTTGGAGCCTCGATGCTGGGGCGGTTGTAAAGGGCTCCGTACTTTCCTTCGAGCCACCTTCTGAAATGTCGAATTCTGACATCATCTTGGCGATACGCTATGTCTTTGGCTCCGTATTTTCCTACATTTTTTTGTTGATCCAGAGTGATTTCCTGATCTTCAAAGGTGATGTGCTCATAGAGCTTTGCAATCGCAGTATCAATGAGGAGATTGGCTCCTGGAATATTCATGAAATTACGATGGGATCGAATATAGAGGAGAGTGCTTGTTTCGTTGATAGGTGCATAAATTAGCGACATCACGTAGTGAGGGTTTTCGGGATCGGTGCCAAGTGGATTAGACCAAACATTTGGAAAAACGAACTCCCAATAGAATCCTGGGTCTTTAAAGTGCCAGCGAATTCGGTTTGAGTCCATGGAGTTGACAGCTTTTTGATCTTGGATGACATTTTTTGCAAAACGCCAAAATGAATTTGTATGAACAAATTCTGGGTGAAGGCTATCAAGTTGGGCTTCAACATTAAGTCGAAAGGAGTCCTTGCCAGGACCGGAGGAGAGGTATTTAACTACTACAGTGTAAAATTCATCCATCCCTTCAAAATAATCAGGTTCTGGGTATTCACCGTCACCCCATTTTAAGTAAATAACGCCGTCTCGTTCTACAGAAGTAAATTTAGCTGTTTGCAAAAAAGGTTTAGGCTGATTGTCTTCAGGATCATGCTGGCATTTACCGTCGCTATCAAAGAGCAAGCCGTGAAAGGGGCACTGTAAGCATTTTTGAGAGGTGCCCTCGACGGATACGATCTTGCCACGACTCAGTTTAGCCAGACGATGAGGGCAGCGATCTTCGAATATATTCAGAGATCCATCCTCATTGCGCCAGAGGGCAAGGTCGATTCCCATGCGCTCCATTGAGATGGGTTGACCTTTCACTTCATCTGAGAGTGCGATTCCGTACCAACCACCCGGAAGGTTTAATCCACCCCACTCAGAAGTAGGGGAGGCGAATCGAGTTAAAGTCTGTCTGGTCAAGGATTGGGGATGAGACGGGAGAAACGCTTCAACTCCGGAGTTCGGGCTCCCAATGAAAGCAATGAAAGGAACGATAGCGATCAATAAGTTCATGTAACAACCTCAATTTGGGGCGGTTAGAAAGTAGCCACATACCAACCCTTCAAGATGATAGCTAGATTTTTTTTCAATTAAAAAATTTCGCCAAGAATTCCAGGGCTCTGGTGCCGAGCTTGTAGATCGAGTATAAGTCTTGAATGAATGACAGTTCTATCTCTAGGTCTCTAGTAGCTTCGAGGGGGTTGATTTTACTTAATTTAGGTACCCCAGACCAGGCTCATCCTCAGCAAGTTAAGGCCTATTTGAAGGAATTCCTCATGGATCCATTGGTTTTGGATATGAATGCTTTCTTGCGATGGATTTTGGTGAATTGTCTAATTCTTCCAAGGAGATCTGTCAGCTCAGCCACAGCCTATCAGAAAGTTTGGACAATTCGGGGTTCACCCCTCTTGTTTCATCTTCGCGATCTAGCGGAGAAAGTTCAATCAGATCTGGGGAGTTCGTGGCGAGTCAAGCCTGCCATGCGCTATGGAACGCCTTCAGTTTCCTCTGTCTGGAAGGAATTTAGAAACGAGGGAATTAATGAAGTCTTGGTATTTCCACTCTATCCTCAGTATTCGTTGGCGGCTACGGAATCGTCCATTCAAAAGTGTCGATTGCAAGCTAAAGTAGATCATCCTGAAGCTCGGCTGAGTTTTGTAGATCCTTTTTATAATCATGATCTGTTTATAAAGTCTTTTGTCTCAACTATGCGAGAAAACTTGAAGGACTTTTCTTATGACTATTTACTTTTTAGTTTTCACGGTTTACCCGAACGACATGTGAAGAAGACAGACAAGACAGGTTCTCATTGTTTGGAAAAAATTGATTGTTGTTCCCAACTTTCGAATGACAATCGTGATTGCTATCGCGCGCAATGTTTTGCCTCTGCTCTGCTGATGGCTCAAAGTTTAGGGTTAAAGGCAGAACAGTATTCCGTTTGTTTCCAGTCTAGGTTAGGTCGCACCCCGTGGATTCAGCCATTTACCGATCATTTTTACAGGGAATTGCCGAAAAAGGGAGTGCGGCGCTTAGCGGTTGTTTGTCCTTCTTTTGTGGCAGACTGCCTGGAGACATTGGAAGAGGTCCAGATCAGGGGCCAAGAGGAATTTGTTCAAAATGGAGGAGTTGAGTTGAGGCTCGTGCCGTCCTTGAATTCCTCCTTGCTTTGGGTAAACGCAGTGACTCAAATCGTGACTCAAGCTGAAGTCAGCGGCCTACGCTAAAAATAAATTCTCTCAGTCGATCCCTATCTTGATTCAAGGATTTCCAGCCGGGCTTGGCAAGACGTCGAATAGCCCCATGGGGGAGGGTTTGCGATGGATTTTCCATGCTCGTAATCAGGGCTACTAAGATGCCTTGGCTAGTCAGTTCGGAAAGCAGATCTAAACTGGATTCTCCAGGTAGCACTTCGTCTAAGAACACCAGGTCGGGGCGCCTCTTTGAGACGACGACGCGAGCCTCTGATCCATTTCCAGCGGCTCCGGAAAGGACTACACCTTCGATCTCTGAGAGAATATGCTCAAAAAGCGCACGCATCTCCTCCACGTCTTCAATCACCAGTACTGAAACTTCCTCATGACTCTTTGACATAATCTGTGGGACGTTAACATAGATCCAAAGTCGCACAGTGAATTTCTCGAGCTTCGACTTCAAGCTTGACGATATTGCTTCAAATTGCTAGGAGAGGGAGGAAAGGAAATCTTAAAATGGCTGTAAATATTCGTCTTTCCCGTCAGGGCGCTAAAAAACGTCCTCAATACTTAGTGGTTGCTGTAGACTCAAGCCGTAAGCGCGATGGAGCTTATCTTGAAAATCTAGGCCACTACTATCCGAAGGCTAAAGAAGATAAAGATAAGATTAAGGTCAATTTGACTGCCGTCCAAGCTTGGCAGGCCAAAGGCGCTCAGGTTTCACAAACGGTTGGACAACTGCTCAAAATCCTTGCAAAATAGAACTCATACGACCCGTGAGAATTCAACTGGGTCGTGCTCGTGTCAATCACGTGATTGAGTAGACGGCAATGAGGTTTTATCTGGCGATTCGCCAGATAAAACTTATTTTGATAGTGAAGGAGCAGACGATGTCGGAAGCAGGTGGCATAGTTAGTTCTGTAAAAAAGTTGAGTGAGCTTTCAGAGATGATTGCTTATATGGCACGAATGCTAGTAGATCTTCCGGATCAGGTTCACGTCAATGAAATTACAGGAGAAAACACGACCGTCATTGAGCTTAAGGTTGCCAAAGAAGACCTAGGAAAAATTATAGGAAAGCAGGGCCGAACAGCTCGTGCGGTCCGAATCGTACTAAATGGCGCATCCACTAAACTTCGAAAACGAACCGTCCTCGAAATTATCGAATAATTCAGGCTCTTCTTCGCAAGAATCTCCCTGTATTCAATTTCACTTTCTTACTCTCTTTCCCGAAATTTTTTCTGGGGCTTTTAGATCAAGCCTTATGGGCAAAGCTCAAGAAAAAGGGTCGGTATCCTTTCATCTCACTCAAATCCGAGATTTTGCCTTAGATAAGCACCGAAGAGTGGATGATACCCCTTATGGAGGGGGAGAAGGCATGCTCCTCAAAGCTGATGTTCTTTATGCCGCCTGGCGTTCAGTGGTCGCCGAAAAGCAAAACCAAGACCCTCAAGAGAAGGTTGTCACCCTGTTGATGTCTCCTCAGGGGGCCCTTTTTACTCAAAAAATGGCCCGGGAGCTCGCTACTTTTTCAAAGGTAATTTTTGTTTGTGGGCATTATGAGGGTGTTGATGAACGGTTTATTGATCGGTGTGTCGATCAGGAAGTCTCGATCGGAGACTATGTGTTGACGGGAGGGGAGCTTCCCTCGTTGGTGATGGCGGATACCATCAGTCGACTGCTACCGGGTGTGGTGGGTAATCCGCGTTCCGTGTCTCAAGACAGTCTAGAGAATGGACTTCTTAAGTACCCTCAGTATACCCGTCCTAAAGATTTTGAAGGTGTCTCAGTCCCTCTGGTTTTAACGGGAGGAGATCATGAAGCCATTCGGAAGTGGCGGGAAACAAAAATGAGGGAGCGCACTCAACAAAAGAGACCCGATTTATGGCAGAAATGGATTGAAGAACTTGACGGAGAGTGTTAGTTATTCAGGTCTCGTGTCGGTACCGATTTATATAGCACTTATGCATACCTCAGTCGTCAATCGGAACGGTGTTTCCGTGACCACTTCTGTGACAAACATGGATGTTCACGATATTTCTCGATCAGCGAGAACTTTTGGTGTGAAAAGATATTTTCTAGTCACCCCAATTTTAGATCAGCATGAATTGATTGGGAGAATTTTGGACCATTGGCGGTCTGATCATTCTCGCCAATACCATCCGGACCGAGTTGAAGCGGTTTCTCTGGTTCAAATGGCGAAGTCTTTTGAAGAAGTAAAAAACGTTCTATTCACTGAGCATGGGGAATACCCTGAAGTCGTGTTGACTGATGCCCAGTTGAAGCCGAAGTCGATGAGTTACGCGGATTATAAGCGTGAGCTTTCGGACCCGTTACGTGTCAAGCCTATTTTGCTAGTATTTGGCACAGGATGGGGAATTTCGGACTCTTTCTATCCCGAGGTACATAGGATTTTGGCGCCTGTGTACGGGCAAGAAGGTGCAGAGGGGTATAATCATCTCTCCGTTCGAGCAGCTGTCGCGATTATTCTCGATCGGTTGTTCGGACAGTAACCGGCCTAAATTCGTTTAGGTGGCACAATGTCAAATGTTCTACAGTGCAGTCATGGATTTATGGAGCTATAAAAATGGCAACTACAAAAACTAAGTATCGAAGAACTTCTAAAGGGATTCAAGTTAGGCAAAAAGGGTTGTTGGATCGTATTGCTATCGTTGAACGCTCAGTAGCTCGAACTGATCTTCCTGATTATTCTGCAGGGGATACAGTTAAAGTTCACGTGCGTATTAAAGAAGGCGAAAAAGAACGAATTCAAATTTTTGAAGGAATTGTGATCAGGAAGGCGAATCGTGGTGTGACTCGTTCCTTGACTGTTCGAAAAATTTCTCATGGTGTTGGCGTCGAGAGAATTTTCTTAGAGACTTCACCAAAAGTGGCCAAGATCGAAGTTGCTCAAATCGGTCGAGTTCGAAGAGCCAAGCTTTATTATCTGCGTGGATTAGAAGGAAAAGCAGCTCGAGTTCAACGGCAAGTGGAGACTTTAGTTTCTGTTGCTGCATCCGTTGCAGCTAAGGATAAGTCGACATCCCATTCATAGTCTTTAGGTAAAGTCTGTGGCCACTCAGAAACTGCCAAGTCTCGACTACGAAAAGCGTGCAGGTTACCCTTTGATTGGGGTAGCTGGCGCCGATGAAGTCGGGCGTGGGTGTCTTGCAGGTCCTGTTGTAGCGGCGGCAGTATTATTGCCACCCGAGATATCCTACGAGCAGCATCCCTGGCTAGTTGAAGTCAATGATAGCAAGAAGGTCACGGCAGTCATGCGAGAGAAGTTGGCCCCCTGGATTGTCGGGTGGGCCGCTTCTTCTGCAATTGGAATTGCTACCGTTGAAGAAATTGATCAGATCAATATCTTTCATGCCTCTCATTTGGCCATACAAAGGGCGCTTGAGGGATTAAAAATTCGGCCTCGCCACATTCTGGTTGATGGCAAGTTTCTACCACGCCAGTCGTTAGTAGCCCCAGCTACTGCGGTCATTCAAGGGGATCAAAAGTGTCTCAGTATTGCTGCGGCGTCCATTATAGCGAAGGTTTGGCGCGATCGATATATGGTGGAGCTGGATCGTCAGTTTCCTGTCTACGGTTTTTCTCAACATAAGGGATATCCCACACCCGCCCATTGTCAGTCCCTTCTCGCTCATGGGATTTGCGAAGTTCATCGACGGTCCTTTAAGACGGTAGCTGCATTGGTTTAATTTTTGCTGTGCTCTGCAGCTATGAATTTATCTCATCAAATCGGACAAGAAGCCGAAGATCAAGCTCTGGAGTGGTTCCTGAGGCAAGGGAATTATCAATTATTGGTGAAAAACTACCGTTGTAAGCAGGGTGAGTTGGATCTTGTATTTGAAGCAACCCTCACTGATGGCGCTTCTTTTGGGGGTGTTGAACTCGTGTTTGTTGAGGTCAAGGCCCGGACAGCAGGTGGGATGACCGAAGGACTCGAGACAATTGGGTGGAGAAAGAAGCAAAGGCTGGAACGAGCGATCGCTCATTATTTATTGAGCTACTCTGGAGAAGCGAAAACTCTTCGGCTCGATCTCCTGGCAAAGTTCGGTGATGTGTGGACTCATTACACTAATCTTTGGAGCAGTCGATAGCCCCAAAAAGAATGCCTTCACGATAGGGTAAAAACACTCCTCTATTGATCGAAGCTTTTACGTGCTCGATCTTCGTTGTCGTAGAAGTCAAATAAATCGGCCTCATCAAAGGCTTTGATGACTCTTCTGAACTCGCTTTTAACGTTGCAATAGCGAGGTTTGGTAGGTGAGTGCGAATTAAATTCTTTCAACATTTGTACAAAGGAAGAAATCCCACTTGAACCTACGAATTCCAACTTTTCAAGGTTGAAGATGATTTTTTTCGGTGTGCTGTCCGTGAGGGTTTGATCGATGAGCCGTGTAAGATCCTCTCGGAGTGGAGCATGGGTCTCGAAGTCCAGTCGACCATCCATGGTGACTATAATTGTATCGCCATTTTTTTTTATTAGGGTTTTCATTGAAAAGCCTCCTGAGTCTAACTATTATCGGCCGGAAAATGAATGATACCAAGAGGCAAAATTTACCGTCTGGGCTTTGGGTTGTTGCGACTCCTATTGGAAACTTAGAAGATTTAACGCTGAGAGCTAGGGTAGCGCTTGAGCGAGCTGATTTGATTTTGTGCGAAGATACTCGGAGGACGGGGGTTTTACTGGCCACACTGGGCTTCTCCTACTCTTCCAGGAGGCTTGAGCGTTTGGATGCTCATTCGAGCCTTTCTCAGATTCAGGCATGGGTAAAAAAACTACAAACCGGATTGAGTTTTGTTCTCGTAACCGACGCAGGTACGCCTGGAATCAGTGATCCAGGATCCTTATTGGTGGCGGAGGCTCAAAAGGAAGGAATTCGAGTCACTCCCGTTCCGGGGGCTTCAGCCGTAGCTTCGCTTTTATCTGTTGCAGGCTTTCAAGATACGGCATTTACGTTTCGGGGCTATTTTCCCAGGAAATTGGGGGAGCAAGAGGTTGAGCTTCAGACAGCTTCTTCGTCATTGACGGCTCGGGTTCATATCTGGTTTGAGAGTCCCCTTCGGATTCGAAAGTCATTGGAAGTTTTAAGTAGGACTTTTCCTGGGGTTCGAATGGTAGTCGCGAAAGAATTAACTAAAATTTATGAACGCCTTTTTTATGGCCATGCCATTGACGTTGATGTTGCGGTTCGTCAGGAACTCGATGAACAGGGAGAGGTGGGGGAGTGGTGCTTCGCAGTTCAGTTTCTTGATCCTGAAAAGGGTATCGAAACCTCCTCGTCTTTGGAGTCGACTGTGGAATGGACTGCGCAGCAAGGCATTGTGGATGATTTAGATTGGGTTAAGGCCCTCAGGTGTTTATTGGCTGCAAGAGTTCCTGTTTCCGAAGGAGCAAAACAGGTGAGTCACTTTTTTGGTATTTCTAAAAAACTATCCTATGAGGCTGCTCTTCAGCTTGCTG
>JANNCA010000244.1:0-2050 GCA_031386075.1 Oligoflexia bacterium | reverse complement strand
ATAAAAAAACTTCTCTTCCCGTGGAAACAGGCGTCCAAACATAGGTATTCCCTTCTTAAATTGCCTTTGAACGTCTTTATACAGGTAGAAGGGGTAAAGTTCTATTAAACTTTGATGAATAGGGTCATGAATTTCGCTTTCTTGTTCAAATCAGCGTTCAAGTCTTTCTTAAGTCTTTAAGGAAAAGGGTGAAAAGTCCGTATCGTAATCATAATAGTCCTCGCTTTCAGAGCGTTTTAGGAAGTGAACTATTCTGTAAGTAAATGGCATCATTACGGTTTCCCAGATTATCTTAAATAGATAGCTAGAAAGCATGACCTCTCCCAGGACAGAATTGGGCCATACCTTATAAAATGCGAGAGGATAGAAGATGGCCGTATCCATTGCTTCGCCAAGGACAGTGGAGCCCACAACGCGGGTCCAAAGCCATTTACCTTGAGTGAGGATCTTCATTTTGGCGAGGATATAGGAGTTTGTGAATTCTCCTAAAATATAGGCGATGAGCGATGCAATGGCGAGTCTGGGAGTTTGACCAAAGATCACTTCGAGTTCAGCTTGATGGTTCCAGTTGGGTGATGAGGGTAGTGCTAAGACCAGCCAGGCAACGATACTTGCATAGATTAAAGCAGAAAATCCGGTCCAAACCACCTTACGAGATTTCTTGTAACCATAGACTTCGGTGAGGATGTCGCCGAACAAATAGGTAATTGGAAAAAAAATAAGGGTTCCGCCAAAAGTAACGCCCCAAGCACGGCAGACTTTGGGTGCCCCGATTAAATTAGAGCAAAGGAGCAAGGTTACAAATGCAACCATAATAACGTCGAAATAACGATAAACTTTTTGTTCAGAAGCAGATGTCGTTCGTTTCAGCATTCGCTTACCTCACTCAATGTGTTTTGCAAAATATCTATCATATAAGGAACCCCAACTCATCCTTTCTTTGTCACTCACCGAAGTAATCCAGTGGAAGGCTGCTCCCGGATGTGCGAAGGGTAAATGATGGCCTACTTAAACTGGACAGAAGCATTGCCTCCGAGGGTTGAGCTCATTCATCTTTCACCGCATCAAGCTCGACTTTGTTTGAGAATGGATGAAAAAGAGCAGAGTGAGTTGGTTGGAAATTTAGAGGAAATTTACTCAACGGCTTCGGTGGTAGAGACTCACAAAGTAGGAACCGGAGGGGAGCTTCGCCTGGGGCTTTCTAGTGGGGTCACTTTGTTTTGGAAGGAGAGTCTCGGAAGTAGTCGTGCACTTTTGGCTCATCCTGAGTCAGCGGAGTGGGTAGGAACTGCCCTTTTGTCTCAGTCCGATGGAAGAAAGTTTCTTTTATCTTTAAAAAGCTTAGAATTAGGACAATTATTAACACTAGGGCAATGTATCTTATTGGGCGCATTGAGTAATCTAGATATTGTTTTTTCCCTTTGGGACTGTGACTAAATAGGAATTTAAATAATATGCAGCGACGTATTTATTCTCAAAGATATTTTTCAATTCCTGATCTTGCTATTCTACTTGTGGTGGCCACGACAATTTATGCTGTAGTTGCCATTGGAAATGAATGGCGATCGGAGTTCCATCCGTTAACGAAGATTGATTTGTCGGTTTGGGCTCTTCCTTACTATACCCTGATGTCAGGCTTTAGAGGAATTGTGGCTTACTTGATCTCGTTGATCTTTACCTTGGTGGTAGGCTTTACGGCAGCTAAATCTCCAAAAGCCGAGAAAATTATTATTCCCATTTTAGACATTCTTCAGAGTGTTCCGGTTTTGGGCTTTCTACCGGGTCTAATTACAGGGTTGGTCGCATTGTTTCCTCATACGAATACAGGTCTTGAATTGGCTGCTATTATTATGATTTTTACGGGCCAAGTTTGGAATATGACGTTTAGTTACTATTCTTCTCTCAAGTCTGTGCCGTCAGATTTTCATGAGGCTTCTACGGTGATGGGCTTGAAGTGGAGCGACAAATTACTGAGAGTTGAATTGCCCTATTCAGCTGTGAATTTGGCATGGAATAGTCTTCTTTCTATGGCGGGAGGTTGGTTTTTCCT
>JANNCA010000223.1:0-7001 GCA_031386075.1 Oligoflexia bacterium | reverse complement strand
GTAAAAAAATCCTAAAGCAAGAACTTCTAAACTTCAAGTTGAAAAACATTGTGCCTGGAAATAGACGATCATTTTCAGTGTGGTTTATTTCTAAAAGAACAAGCATTAGTAGAGACAATAATGATGAAATGCCACCGAAGAATTTAAGGTTTATTGATGCAGCTGAAAAAAATGGAATTTGAAATGATGCTACAAAAATTATTAGTAATGTAGTTGTTTTTAGTGTTTCAATATATCTCCAAGATTCTACTTTTGGTGCATTTCGAACAACCTTTTTAACCAGTCCAAGAATCATGGCAAATGAAATTAGAGTGCAGCCACCGAGTACGACAAATATACTTGGCCACCCATAATATTTAATTAATACTCCACCGATCGCTGGTCCAAGTAAAGTGCCAGCAGAGAGAACAGAAGAAAAGATTCCAAAAGCCCAACCTGTGCGTTTTTCGGCTACTGTTTTGTGAATTAAACTAACCTGCGCAGGAACCATAATGGAATCGGCTAATGCTGTCAGAAGTTGAAAACCAAGAAATCCAACCCAACTTCTTAAAAGGGCAGACACCCCACTTCCAATACAGCCCAGTAAAAATATAGATAAGCCAATTAAGAGTTGTTTTTTTGGATCCACTCTGTCAGCAAGTTTTCCAAAAAATGGAATGCCACCAGCAAATAAGGAAAAAAATAGGACAGTTCGCCATAGTAACACTGAGAATGGAATATTTAGATCTCGACTGATGTCAGGAAAGGCAATCGTAAGCATGGACCCGCTCATTACGCTTGCGAAAACTGCACTTGAAATCCCGATAATATTCAACAATAACATAATCTCATGGAACCTTGCTCCTGCAGGTTAATCAGGAGGTTGGATTCATATTTCCTGAATGGTGTTGCCAATTTGTTACGTCAGTAAACTGTACCAGTTGATTTTCGGGCATGTTTGATCTTTTCTTAACCTAATAATGCATAGCAATATCATATTTTCCTGAAGATAAGTTGATTTATGAACGTGCCCTTTAAACAATGATTTGTTGACAAAATTTAGCTATTTTAAAGGTTTACCTACTGAGCCTTCTCTTGAGAACAGAATTCAGGAGCGTACTATGATCAAAGCAATTTACTTAGAATCGGGGGTATGGCTGCATTGAGTTTGAGATCTACGGGGCGGTGGTTCCAACTACTCAAAAATTTATCTTTTCTAAGCGGAGAGGGGCGGAGCCGGGGATGTTCCCATTGATTTGGCAGGTCCAGGCAGCTGGGGCGTCGTCAACCTGGTTTTGTATATTGGTGAATCCGAGCCGATCATCAGGTGTTCATAGGTTGGGCTAAAGCCTGTCCAAAAAGCTCACCAAATGTAGTGGGCAATTGGAATAGGGTCATTCTACCTCCCTTCTCTTATTGGTTCTCATTGTAGCGATCCGGCGCTTCGGCATGTCGGAAGTACTTAGGGACGTCGTACTTATCTCGAAATCGTCAGTCTGGGAGAGATTCTAAAAAACCCCTTCACGATTCAAACTGCTCGGCATCTAGCGCCGGGATGCCGTAGTGCCGAAGCTACGTCTAACGCTATGCAGTCAAAAAAGCCAAAAATTTCACAAACAATCCCAAATTTTCCTTATTGACACCCACGAGCCAGAAAATGATAGTACCGGTCCTGTGTGGTGCGGTGCTCAAGTAAGTTATTGTCTATTTTACTCAGGAACTGGATGAATGGATAAACATTCAAAAAGAGTAGCGGAAGTAGGATATCCCTGGAATCCCGATTATGGTTGGCAACTCCTTAGACGGAATCAATGCTATCGAAAGGCGGTGGCTAGATTCTACCTACAAGCAAGAGCTGTGGGAGATGATTGGGCCGTACGTCTGGTAGATAGCCTGAGGTCATACGATGATGCTGCCGAACCGGAAGAGTTGAAGTCATTGAAGAGTGAATCAATTACTGGAACCGAGCGCAAGGATCTTTTACAAGAAACGCTTTCAAAGCGTGTGTGGTCGTCTTCTGAGAATAATATTTTTAAGAGTATCGACTTGCAACCAAGCGCAGTCTACTACTGGGAATTTTTTGACCAATTTGGAGATGTCATTTTGTTCCCTATTCCGGCAGAACAGGTTATTCCACCGATATTCTTTTTAGATTTTGTGTGGAACTTTAGACCAGCTGCAAAAATAGAATCTGAACAGTATAAAAGTCTTTTGGAAGTCAGGCGAAAAGCGAAGAATTCGAGTCGCCTTAAACGAGTTGGATTCTTGCCGCCCATTTCGATAAATGCAAACTTCCCAATCAGCACGATTATGAAACAAATAAAGCAATATGTTTCGAAAAGCTCATTGAGAGAAATAAAGTCAACTGATCAGATTACAAAAAAAATACGATGGCCGGACCTCGAGAAAAATTTGCGAGCTTGGGATCTGCATGAAAGTGGGAAATCTTGGAATGAGATTGGGCTCGGGATAGCGGGTCAGACAAAAAAGCGCAGCAATATCATTGATTCGGCAAGAAACAAGGTAGACTCAGCGAACCGATTGATTTCTATTTTTGATCGTTAACGCTCCGCAGGTTGGGAACTTGTTTTTAAAGTTTACCAATCTTTTATTGGCCACATGATTCCTTTAGATTGACATCCAAGGTTCTGGACGAACCTGGGAGGAATCAGTGGGTAAGCAATTTACAGCACGAGAACTTTCAGTTTACTGGAATGTTCCTATAAGATCTGTTTACAGAATACTTCGAGAATACCAAATACCCGTTGTTCGCTTAGGTAAGCTCATTCGATGTGATCAAAAAGATATAGCCGATTTCATTCAAAGACAGAAAGTCTCACTGCGCACATCTTTGACCAAGCTGGAGACTAAATAAATAAGGTATGGCTATGTTCAAAAATGAAAAACTCAATGATGTCATTTTAACAAATGAAAGCGCTGGTCTAATTTTGTTGGAATTTTTCACCAACGAATTTGACGGAACTAGAATAGTGGCAATCCATGAAGGGGGGATAAAATATAGAGAGAGTCAAATTTTAGAATGGCTTAATAAAGAAAAGTATAGATCTAAACAGCAATTAGAAAAAAAATCAGTAAATCACACAGAGCAATTGTGTTTGTTTGATAAACTATAGAAACGGAAAAAAAATGACAAATCAACATGAAAAAAGATCGTGGTTCATTAAGGACACTGGGGCAGATTTTGATGAGTTCAAAAAAAGCGGAAGCACTGCAGTTAGCTATTTTAGTCTGGATTGTGGCAAATCTGCGACTGTAGTGGTATTGGACGATCCTTTGTTTACAGCATATCAGCATACTTTCCCTATCCCTCAATCGTCACCGCCCCGATATCAGACCGTTACCTGTAAAGGCCGTGGCTGTTTGCTTTGTGGCCACACAGACCAACAGATGAAATCTAAGAGCCTGACACAGTTTCTAACGGTGTTGGAATTGACTGATGAAGCCAATCTATATTCTGGAACCAAGAAGTTTCTCGGTGCTAGGGGGAGTGGTTTAGAGATTCTTAGGCGACGACGCGATTCGTTAGGTGGATTGTTAAAATCTAAGAGGTTGCGAGTGCATCGTGGGAAAGACAAAAAGTCTCCTCGTGCCGGATCAGATTTTGAGGTGATTGATACTGTTGATCTCAATAAACTGCCGGAAGTGTATGAGCCTTTTGACTATGAAAAGTTGTGCGCTCCTATGTCCGACGAGGAAGTAAATGCATTGCTCACAAAAAGCAACAGACCAGTGAGACTACCTTCAGAGGCGGTCGAACCAGATTACTCAAAGTAACAGGTAGTTTTTGGGAGTTGTGAGAGCATCTAAACTCGCGAGGATTAGATTCTCTCATTCTAAATCCTGCCGGATTCACTCCCAAGATATCAAAAATCAGCTTAGATGGCTATCTTCTCAAAAATAAAGAGTTGGATAGCCAGGATCTTGAGATGGGAGAAAACCATGGTGGATACGTTTGTCCTTGAAAACAATTCAACTAGTGAACTTAGTTCGTGTAATGTTAGGTGCCATCTCGAACCGAATCATCGATCTCATCTTCGAAAAGACAGCAATATATCTGATGAGGTTATGAATGATGCTGGGTTATTTAGCGTTGATGCAGGCGCAGCAAAAGAAATTATCGGGGTTTCCGCGCAAGGGATAGCATTTCTATATTTAGATCTCAGTGGTGATGTGATTGGTCATCGCCTTAGGCTGGATGCTTCCATGGATTCTAAAAAGTACCTCCAAAAGGAAGGTACAAGCTTAACAGCCTACTTTGTGAAAAAATCAATTAGTAATATATTGAACACTTCTACGACTCTGTATGTTACTGAAGGAGAGAAAAAACTCTTAAGCTTCTTGAGCTGTTGCGAGTATGAAAACGAAGCTATCGTGAGTTTTCCAGGATGTTGGAATTGGAAAGTGAAAGGTGAGGATCGGCTAGGGGGGATTTGGGAAGAGATCCCACTAAAGGGAAGAAAATTGGTTCTTCTCCCAGATAGCGACTTTTTCAAGACGATCGAAGTTTGGAATGGAATTACCTCATTCATAAGACTCGCGTTAAAAAGCCGACGCTGAAGTGCATCTTGTTGACTTGAGCCCTTTACCGGAAAAGAGGGGGACTGCGAGTAGCAAAAAAATCGGTCTTGATGATTTTCTACTTACGGTTGGTCGTGAGGTATTGGAAGATCGAATATTAAAACCGCTTTGGATTTTGTCTCATAAAAGCAGTGCTCAACAGCAAACGGCTGAGAACATTTGTTCGTTTCTGAGTGCGAGGGTTTTACAAGACATTTATGTGGTAGAAGCGGTTATGAGTCGTGAACTGCGAAAGAACACAGGAATTCCATTTGCTAGTTTAAGAAAAATTTATCTTTCTCAGAGGCAAAAGTGGAACTCTTTTAAACCAAAACCCAGATTAGAAACGAACGAACTGGAGATTGTTTGGGATCGCACAAACGAGTCAACTCTGGATTTTCATAAAAAAGTAGGGACTGTTGTTGAAATGGATCTTTCTGCCTACATTGAGCCTGAGACAAATTCCTTGCTCATTGTCGATGCATATAACCGCTCGTGCCAGCGGATTTTTGATGGAACTGAGCTTTCCCAGCATCTGAGCCACTCCCTCCGCTACAAGGAAGGTATTTGGAAAACAGACTCGAGTGGAAATGAGACCTTTTGTACGAAGGAATTTGATTCGATATCAACAACTCTGGGTAATGCTTTCCTCAGAAAATTGTCGCATTATGCCAGTCTCCGGCGATTAAGATGTTTTTCTGGATCCCCTATCTATGTCAACAAAGCTTTAGTAAATCGACCTGGCTACGATTTAGCGGCTGAGGTGTATTACGCAGGAAATGAAGTCATTCCAAAGTTAATCATGGAGAATATTCTAATACTATTGAATACATTTCCATTTGCTGACGAATGCAACCAACTGAACGCCTTAGGTGCTCTGGTTGGAACAACGTTCATGCCAGAAGAGTTTTCTGGAAGACACCCTCTTGTATTGATTCAGGGGGATGACACGAATTTGTGGAAAACTGTGTTAGCACAATGTTTTAGTTACATTAGCCAAAATTCGTCGTGTCCAACCATTACTTATACTCACTCTGATGAAGAACTTGAAAAACGAATAGCCACTTACATTGGTAGTTCAAATGTCATTCTGATTGACAATGTAAAAGCGGTGGGAGCCATCTCTAGTGCGTGTTTGGAAAGAAGCCTCACTGATCCAATTCTCAATTTTAGACAACTTGGAACCAATAGTTCGATTAGTCGGATCAACAACGTTCAGTTCGTGATGTCCCAGAATGACGGAATTCTATCGGATGACCTGAGTACTCGATCACTTTCAATATTTCTTTCTTCTACGAAAAGAGGTCAAATGCCAGAGGACTTTGATCCTCTCCAATTCGTAAAAGAGAAGCGCGACGAGATTTTATCAGAATTAGTGGGGATGATGGTGAAGTGGATCTCGGGTGGACGTCAAAGGGTCCCTGTCTATTTTCCAAAGTATTCGGACTATGCAGCAACGATTAATGGAATTCTTGTTGCGAATGGTTTCAATGGATTTCTATCAAATTACTGTGATGCCCAAGTCAAATTCGATCCAATTAAGGCCGGTCTATTGAGGATTGCTAGTTTGGAGGTTAGTTTGTCGACTTTGTGCCAGACTCAAAAGCGGTTTCCCAGTCAATGGCGGGAAGAGTTGGAAAGAAAAGTGGGAGATGAGATTTTAAAGGACTTTCATACGGAGATTTCAAGAAATTCTAAGATCGGAAAAGTTCTTTCATCTATGAGTGGGAAGACTTTTCGAGTTTCTGCTGCAGACGGAGGCGAAGTCCTCGTGCTTAGAGTGTGCCATCGGGATAATCCAAGTAAAGTTGGAGGAAACAAGTTGTATTGGTTGAGCAAGGAGCTTACGGGCGACAAGACTTCACGGTCAGTTCGTAAAGAAACGGAAGTCGACGGAAAATCTGAAAATGACTCAGTTCCTCCTTATAGTTCAGACTGTGAGTCGAGATGTAGGGAGCGCGAAGAAGTTGGATTGGATTTCGTAGTAGATTACGAAAAGGAGCCCACGGAAAACAGGACGTTTACTTATATATTTGAGGGTCAGACTATCAAGTCAAGTTGGTGGTCTGGCGCGTACATGGGAGAGCTCCTGGCGCTTGATTTTGAGACTACTCTGATCACTGATGCCGAGATCCCTAGAATGGTAATGGGATCTGTCTTTAATGGAGTTGATCTTGTATTTTTGTCGCTTTCGATGCTGTCGGACTTTGTCGCTGTTCACAAAGGCAGTACAATTGTTGCGCATAATGCGGTTTTTGAATTGGAGATTCTGGCCAACGAGCTTGATTCCCCTCAGCTTCCCTTTGAAATGATTGATGGAGAGTCAATCCGAGACACGATGCTTTTGACTCGACTCGTGATCTTCCCCTCGAAAAACGGACGGTCAGTTAAGCAACTATTTTCATCATCTCTTGTTCAAAGTCAACAGGGGATTTGTAATCAAG
>JANNCA010000214.1:0-4273 GCA_031386075.1 Oligoflexia bacterium | reverse complement strand
AGAACTTACAGCAGCTCCAAAAAGGGGTCCCTCACTTCTTTTTACTAGTGCTATTTGAGCCAATAGGAACCCTAAACTCAGTTCCGTTGGCCAACTGAATCTGGACGATTTGTTCGCTAAAACTAATGAGAACATGCTGCTCGCCATCACTTCCGTAGTTGAGCCTGAGATTTAAACGACCTTGGACAGTCATAGCGAGGGAAGAAGGTGAGGTCAATGAATTCTCTGACGCAGAAGTGGGGTGATTGGACGCTTTTCGACCCTCTTGGATTATTTTTTCAACCGCCTCTTGCTCAGCAGCCAGTTCCACTTCCAGCTGATCGGCGAAGTCTGAATCATGATTTTCCTGAGAGCTCACTTTTTCTTCCCCCAAGGGTTCTAAAATTTTGTTCAAGAGAGCATCTTCCACTTCGGATAATTCTGACACATCAGCTTCTTGCGCCTCAGTCGCTTGCGTTTCAGTCGCCTGCATTTCATGATCACTTTCCTCAATAGATTCAGACACCTCAGGAAAAGATGGGTCAGGAACTTTATCTAATATGCCGGCGCCCGTAGCACTGGGCTCTGACTTGAGTTCAGCAAGGGTCTCTTCTAGCCAGGGCTCGTCACCTCCACCCGAAAATTCTCTCAATATTTCCTTTTCAAGGTCTGCTATAGCCGACAATCTCGCTTCTTCTTCCTTCACTTTTACTGGCGCTACGTTTGCGGGCGGAGGGCTGGTTGAATGAACCTGAACCGGAGCAGCGACTGAAATCTCCTCAGGGGCACTCACTGGAGCACCAGAGGCATTCATTTCTTGCTGCAACTCCTCAATTTCATTCATGATCTGATCGATCTCATCTTGAGCCTCGACCTCTACCCCTGGAATTACATTTTCTACTTTTTCTTCGATTTTTGGTTTATTTTGCGCCGTCATGAGTTATCCATTGAATCGGTCAATGTGAGATAGAAATTAATATAATTCTTACCTCTATGCGTAGGTCGTTTTTACTCGCCAAGAAGAAACGTCCCCTGGTATCTCTGACTCAATATCCTTATTGGATTGTTAGGAAGACAAAAGCATCGTGTCTGAAAACTTTTTATCAGAATTCCTCATGGATCCCGCTCGTGGGGAGAGTCGGATTAATCAAGAAACTCGCGCCTTTATGACGCATATGCTGGAGCTCAATTCTGAGGACCCAAATTCTGAAAACCAATATCGCGCAGAGTCAGCGAACTTATGTCATTTGGCAATTGAAAAAGACCTTAATTTACCCATTCCATCCTCAGGAATGCCACCCCACTTATCCTCGATCGTATCGAGTCTCATTCCACTCATTGGAAGAATTTTGGAGGAACTGGAAGGGAACCTACCGCGACTTCTCTCCCTCAATCCGAGTCGAAGAGATGCAATTGCGCAACACTTAGAGAAACTTGCTGGAATCCCACCTCGCCCATCCCCACCCCCTACTCCTGGAAACCAGTCCAGCTCAATCCTCTCAGACCCCACCCTGGGCTTGCGACGATGGGTTGAGGGCTCTAGAACCTCAGCACAAAACTCTGCACTTAAAACTTACTTTGAAGAAGTCGCTATTATAGCATTGGGCCAGGCTCTTTTACTTAAAAACTGGTCCGAACGGGGAATTCGAAAGTGGAGCCAATCTGACCTAGGGCGACTCAACTGGGCACTAAGCACTGCTCTTAAACCCTTTATTCCGCTCGACCGGGAAAGCTGGCAGCTCACCCGACCCAATTTATACTCCTGGTACAATCCTAGTCCTCGAATTCAGCCAGAAATTTGGGCTACCTTAGATACTTGGCATTCAGCAGACGAAGGCCCTTATTTTCTCACTACCCTCTTAGGACCTGCTCGTCGCGCCCAACCCGAATACTTAGAAGCCTCTGGGTACGATACTCGATTCTATCAATCCCTCTGGAATCACATTGGACTTTTCGGATGGGATCAAAACCCACAGCCTCCTCAGAGTCCTTTGGTTCACAACCCAATCGTTAAGCGGCCTAAAGTTGTTTTTTCACCGACTCTCCGGGATGGCACCTTAGTCCGAACGGGGCCTCAGTCTATCCAATGGTTTGGCCTCGAATCGTCACACTTTCAGCTGATGATTGCAGAACTCATGCAAATCTGGTGGGGACCGGCAGCCCCCCCCCTTTGGTGCATTGGCTCTGGAATCGAAGTTCATGCAAAAGACCAGCTAGCTTTCGTCTTAGGCTCCCCAAAACCCACAGTTCTATGCCGAATTGCAGAAATGGAAGCTTGTGACGCCGCCTTTGTATTAGAGGAGCAAACCATCCGAACCCAAGGAAGAAGTGCGAGTACCGTCCGTTTTCGAGAACAACTCGAGTGCCTTCCTTACTTTAAACGCCTTCGGGCTACCGGCACTAGCTTGGGATCTCTCCAAACCTGTGTAGCGCTCAGCAAACTCAGGCCTGGAGGAATCCTCCTCTGGGCTCGTGAAGAGGCCCTTGGACCTAAAGAAGGCCAAGAGGTTTTAAATTTCTTACTCGATCGAGCAAAACTCATCTGTGAATGGGATTTTTCTGAGCTTAACCATTCACTCCCGGTAGCCACTCCGCTCCATCCTCAACACCTTTATCTTTTTCAAAGAGAAGCAAACATTGAGGCTCGACTTTCACATCGTCCGATTCGTCATACGATCCAAGGTCAAATCAGAAGTCACATCGAAGTCCCGCTGGTCTTGGAAGATGCTTTCCAATCCATGAAAATGACCGAGCTCCCCCTTCAATCCAGGGGACAATGGACCCTCCTTTCTCATCCAAGTCCCACCTCCCAACGTGATTGGATAGAAAACTGGCCAGACCCCACTTCTCATAGTCAGGTACGACATTTAGACCAATTGAGAGCCGCTTCGCTTCCACTGGCCCATTTCACAACGATTCGCCAAACTCCGGAAGGAGACCCCAACCGAAATCACGCCTGGTCAGTTCAAAATCTTTTAAGAGGATTTTGGCTCACTGCCGGATATGAGAACGAGGGAAGAAAACTCAAAGTTCAAGAATTACCCCGTCCGGGACAGGAAACACAAGGTAATGGGTTTTTAGTTCTCGTATCTGACGAAACCTGGGTTGCTCCCTTGATCGCCTACTTAGAGTCCAATCTTGTTCAGCAATGGCTCGATTACCATGCGGAGCGACGTGGGGACCGATGGATTCTGAATGAGCAGGTAGTCAAATGGATCCCTATTCCTAAACCCCTTCTGATTTCTCTTGGAGTGCCTCACACGGGAGAAACAGCAAAAAATCTCTCCCCCCCTGCATCTCTTTCTCGTGAGTGGGAAAAGTGGGCTGCCGAAGTGGATCACCAACCCAAAGCAGTCCGAGAGGCATTGGCTCAATTGGGGCATGATCCGTCGGTTCAAACGATCCATTGCACCCTTTTTATACGTGCTGCCCGCGCCCTTGAATACCTGAACTCAGGTCAATACCGCCTTTTCTCTCTCGTCACTCCCGATGGAAGAATTCGTTGGAGAGAACTCCTCAACGTTTTACCCCATAGCGAATGCGTCACCCTTTCAGTTCACCCTAAAATTCGACTCACAGGAAGTCTCCCCCCTCATTTGCCGATTGGAAGAATTGACCGTGTTAAATCCCCCTCTCCTGGAATCCTACTCGCTACTGAGAGCGGCTTTAGCCTTCATATCGGGTCCGAAATCCCACTTTTCATCAACATGGTTTGGGAACAACTCGATGGCATTACTAATCCCACTTGGAGTGAGCTCCTTCAGTACTTACGAATACCCAGAAAGGTCGAACTGGCTGAATCCACCGCATTAGAAGTTCTTCGATCCCATGGTGAACAATCTGCCCGACTTCAAGATCTGAGAAATTTACTTTCCACCTGTCAACTTTTTTAACATCTCGGATCTCGCCCTAACACCAGAACACCTCTTTCAAATAATCGATACTATTGAGAAATATAAATTAAGACACAGAGTGTCAAGCCTGGCACTCCTCCTGCATTACTAGAAACCGTGAATGTTTAAAATCGGTTGGATTCGGCGCAGTCTTAGATCTTCAGCATCGAGGGTTGCGTATTTTTTCAAGTGAACTCTTGCAACCCCATTGCAAGCCAAGTGGCCCAAAAGCTACGTGAGAAATCCCTAACCATCCCCTCCCCCAGAAATCCTACCGGGGCCTCGATCGAATCCGAGGCCCCCTCCCCCCCCTCATCCTGAATGAATCCTTAAAAAACAATAGGGATGACTTTCATAAAAACCAGTTTCAGTTAAACTGATCAGGCATGAGGCATCAGTCA
>JANNCA010000206.1:0-1946 GCA_031386075.1 Oligoflexia bacterium | reverse complement strand
TAATCCTGAAGATCCAGTTATCAATTACCAAATGGCTTGGACCTGCGACTTTATGGGTAAAGAAAGTGAAGCAGTACCATTTTATGAAAAAGCAGTTGCGACTGGATTGTCTGGCGAAGATCGCAAGGGTGCGATGCTTGGCCTTGGAAGCACGTATCGTTGCCTCGGTGAATACCAGAAATCATTGAAGGTCTTTGATCAGGCCATTAAAGAATTCGCAGAAGATCGTTCTTTAAAAGTGTTTAGGGCACTTACCAACTACAACCTAGGTAAAACTGATGACTCTGTCGGTGAATTAATAGTTCAGTTGGTAGACACCACTAACGATCAATCGATTAGGTCCTACGAAAAGGCTTTGCGGTTTTATTCTGATAAATTGAATGAGACATGGAAGTAGCATGGATCAGCGAAGAATGAAAATTGCACGTCATGAAACCGGTCATGCGGTTATGGCATTGAGATTTGGCCAAAGAATTCAGAAAGTCTCACTCAAAGAGATGGATTCCCCTATGGGGACGGATAAGTGTAGGGGGCGGAGTTAAAAGGGGCCATTTTCGCCGGTGGGCCGGTCCCATGGGGACCACTCAATAACAAGTTTAGCCCCTAACCATCTGGTTCTAAAATTATGGCAATAAATTTTCAACGCGCTAGTGAAGGCATACGTGGCTCTGCAGAGCGATAGTCTGTGAATGCTTACACTTGCGCCTAGATAGTCCCTTCGTAGTTAGCCTGGCACATGCTTGCACACAAAAAGCTCCACACAATACAAGCCAGGTAAGTTCTGGATTAGAATAACAATCTTCGTTTGAAAGAAAAGAATAAATATGGATTTTTCAGCTTTTCAAGAAAACCCCGGTGGGCTTTGTCATGAGAAATAACTTATATAATCTCAATTGAAAAAATATTTGGCCCCTTTTGATATGGCTTTAAGCGTGGCCCATGGGACTTCCAAATCGGCGCCGTTGGTCCCTTTTCGAACCGTCACCTACACAGGAGGTGTCAGGCTGAAATCTATTGGGATGACTCTCAACAAATGTATATTACTAGATACTTTCGTGAAGACCAGACTTTGTACTTAGATAAATCGATGAAATATTGTCGTGAACATGCGTCGGTAGGAATTGAATCTGTAGATGGCAAAAAGCCAAGAGTTTCTTGGAAGCAAATTGACTCAGGCACTCCCTGGGATGTTAGCGCTATTGTGTGGGATTCGTATTTGGAGCGCCATGTTGAGTCTGAACGTATTCCTCGGTGCAAAATAATCTCCATTGAGTCCTTTAAAGTATTAAGAAACGCGCATTGAGGTGGCAGTATGGAGATATTCGCCCTGATCTTTGGCTCGGCAATCATAGGTTATTTCAATAACTTATGACGTTTTAACTAATTAGACGAAGGTCGGCTTTAATACCTAAAAATGCTAAAAGTCTAAATTACAGACCTATAAATAAGATTTTTGATATTTTTATACCTGAAAATAAGATATGTACTATTTTGATATAAAAAAATAATACTAAATATAAATTATTTACCTATTTTTGATTAAACATGCATTTTAGTACCAAAATTTGATATAACTATACGTATATGGAACCTAAAATTGAACGCGTAAACCTGCTGCCGCCATTAATTTTTCCAGGAAAAACTGCGAAAGAGCGGAAGCATATTGCCGCCTTAAAGGAGCAGGGTAGAATTAGATCAATTGGTCCCAAACTCTATACGTCGGTTCCTGAGGATAAAGTAGAGTCCATAGTCCGAAGTTCCTGGGCAGTGATTGTATCAAAGCTTTTTCCAGCGACTCTAATTTCCCATATAACAGCTCTTACATATCAACCGACAAAGAGCGGTGAGATATATTTAACAGCTTCAACTAATCGCAACCTCAAGTTGCCGGGATTAACTATCAGATTTATGAGGGGACCGGCTCCAATTGATGGTGATGCGGAATT
>JANNCA010000310.1:0-3024 GCA_031386075.1 Oligoflexia bacterium | reverse complement strand
GGGGTCTATACCTTTGTCTCTAGGGGGTCCACTGTCAGTCAAAGTTCCTGGTAGGCCTTCAGCGGAGTATTTGATGGGTTTGGGAAGGAATCCTCCGGAGGCCGGAAGAGGTAATAGAGGGATAAAATCTAATTTTTCCATGATTTTAACTATGTCGACACCTAGGGAGACAATATAGTCTTGGTAGTGGTCAGCGATATCGATGCCCCACCCAAAATTGAATATCCAAGGTTTTATTTCAAGTCCGCCTGTGCCGTGAATACGACTCCCAGCATTTTGGATTCGTGAAGTTTCAAAGTAAGTTCCGCAGTAAAGGGTTGATTTGAGCTCCTTGAAGTCAATCCCATGATACGCAAAGCCTAGGTGCGGTTGGAGGGTTAAGTTTTGCCCAATCCAAGTCGAATCGTCCTTCAAGAGTGTGGTATTATCTGTAGTACCGACAACAAAAGCTGAAAAATCAGCTCGAAAGAAACGGTTAGGTATCCATCCAACGCCGAGGCCTATTCGACTGGGGACTTGGATGGGCTGCACAAATCCTGGTAATCCAGGAGTAGGATTGTTGGTGCTGCTTCCGGCGTAATTCATAGGAAGTCGATATCCTACTCCAGCTAACACGTGACTTCCAAATCGGTATAAAATTCCACCAGTGATCGATAAAGCATAGCTTCGAAATGAATAATTGAGTGAAGTTGCTTGGGTGAATGGCAGCTCTTCTTGTGATTGTCCAAGAATGAGCCCGAGGCCCAAGGAGAGCTTATTCTTCAGAAAAATTCTAGCATAGGAAAGGTGAACTTCTCGGGTAGTGATAGACGGGGATATCGTTTCACTCGGGACGCTAGCTAAATGATAGGATTGACCCTCGAAAGTATGAGATACGTAACCTAGACTGAATCCCCATGGATAATGATTGATGGCCATGCCGAAGTCATTTGAGTTCAGTGAGTTTTGGTAATTTTGGATATTGCCATCGTAACAGGTATTCGAAGCAAAATTGGCATCGGCCCCTTTCAGCATCATCGCAAGTCCGGCAGGATTATTCAGTGCTGCAGTAAAAGTGTCGGCCAACCCCAAGGTGGCTCCGGACATGCCCAAGGTTCGAATATCTCCTTGAACGGTCGTATTCCATCCGTTATAGGCGTGAACCCTTGAAGAGTAGGGGAGAGTATCGGTCGCAGTTGCAGCCGAAGAAGTTATAAAATTAAGAAACACGATAAAAAATAAACAAAAGAATTGATTTGTTGAATTCATAGTTTTTGAAGTCGTTGAGACTGCTCACACTATTTTTTAGGTTAAAAGGAAGGTACTCCTTTTTGGGCTGTTGTAGATTCGGGTTGGGTCTTGTTGCGACTTAAGATTGCTGTTCTTGGAGTCAACAGTACCCAATCCAGAACTTACGTTAAACGTGTCCCCGTATCATTTCCAGTGCCTTTTGGGCAAATTGAGTCTTCATTTGAATGCGATCGCCTGGATCAGGCGCATGGAACTCCTCCACTAGAGTTGTCTTGCCTGTAATAGCTAAGCCAATAAAGCATAGACCCACCGGTTTTTCTCGAGTTCCACCACCGGGCCCAGCAATGCCAGTAGTAGCAATACTGATGAGACCGCGAGGTTTAATGAGTGAATGGGAAGAATGCTGAAGGGTTGAAGTCTGAATTTTCCTAATTCCTAATTCAGCGAGTGCACTGGCGATCTCCTTCGAAACGGCTCCATACGATGAGAGGATTTCCTTTTGAATCCCAAAGTCTTCTTTGGCTGTGTTGTCGTATACAATAAAGGAGCCCCAGTAGACTTCGGATGCTCCAGCCACGTTAGTGAGAAGGTGGGCAATGAGACCTCCAGTACACGATTCGATAGTGCAAATTACATGCTGAGTGGCTTTCAATTTTCTGATAATGGTCTGTTCTAAGTTAATCATAAGAGGACATCCTTACAATTTAAGTGTAAAACATTCGATTTGAGTTACCATAAAAGAATGGTGAAAATTAGAAAAGTCCACTCATTGTGGCTGCTATTTTTTTTTCTAGTAGGCACCAGCGCCCCTGTTTTTTGTTTTGCGGACGATGTTTATACAATTGTGGTCAAAAAACAGGAAAACAAAGATAAGTATCGATGGAGTCTATCTGATTGGCTAGAGACACGCGACCGAATGCGGTTGCAAGATCTTTGGTTGGCGTTGAACACCTCAGCTCCATATGAGTTTTATTTAGATGGAAATTATCAGTTTAACCAAAACTCCCCGGGATCGGCTTTCAATGCAAGTGAATTAGGACTTGCTGCCTTCGTCACTATTTTTGGCCTCGAGGCAAAGTTTGACGCTGGTATTGATCAGCACTGGTCAGGAGTTTTTGATCTGAGAGTTTTTGGATTTCATGACCAATCGACTCACCTAACGTTTCAATTGGGACTTCGCAGCACAAATAGTAGTGGCGGAAGTTCTTACCGCAATGGTCTGGGTGGCGTAAAATTGGCGATTTATTTTGCTCGGCCCTTTGGGATTCAAGCGCTCTATCAACACTATTTCTCCTCGACTTCGAATGCAACTGGGGTTACTTATACGGGCGATAAGTTTCAGGGTGGCGTCTTTTTGGAGTTTAAATTCTTGAGACTTTATACTGATTATCTTTTAGATACTGAAACCCTCGCCACCACGAGTGGTTTTCTTTTAGGTACGAGGATATACTTTTGATGAAGTCATTGTCAGATATTTACTGTAGGGATGGGCGAACTGAAGATCAATCCTTCTTGGTGAACTGCCAGCTATCTATGGCGCTAGAGACAGAAAATCTTCAGTTAGATAGAAAAACCTGTGGCGAGGGTGTCGCGGCAATTTTTGAGAATCCTCATTACGGTCGCTATTTTATAGCAGAACGAAATGGGCAAGCCGTTGGATGTCTTCTCATTATTCCAGAATGGAGTGATTGGCGAAATGGGATGGTCTGGTGGATTCACAGCGTCTACGTGATTCCAAGTGAGCGGGGAGGTGGAGTGTTTACCTTTATGTACCGGACGATTCAAGAGCTCGGG